>JABCOX020000046.1 GCA_013333395.2 Clostridiales bacterium
ATAGTATGAAATTTAATATACTTACTCTTTTTCCAGAAATGTTTGAACCATTAAATCAAAGTATTTTAAAAAGAGCTAAGGAAAATGGTATAATACAAACAAACATCATAAACATTAGAGATTATTCAGAAGATAAACACAAACATGTTGATGATACACCATATGGTGGTGGTGCAGGAATGGTAATCAAGCCAGATGTAGTATACAATACATACAATTCATTAGAAAATAAACAAGCAAAAGTAATATACATGTCACCACAAGGAAAAGTATTGGACCAAAGAAAGGTATTAGAATTAGCAAAAGCCGAAGAATTAACAATTTTATGTGGGCACTATGAAGGAATAGACCAAAGAGTACTAGATGAAATTGTTGATGAAGAAATTTCAATAGGAAATTATGTACTAACAGGTGGCGAAATACCAGCAATGGTATTGATAGATAGTGTGAGTAGATATGTAGAAGGAGTTTTATCAGAAGGTTCAACAAATGAAGAATCATTCTCAAAAAACAATCTCTTAGAATATCCACAATATACCAGACCATATGAATTTATGGAAAGAAAAATACCGGACGTCTTAATATCTGGAAATCACCAGAAAATAGACGAATGGAGAAAACAACAGTCAATAATAAACACATATAAAAAGCGACCAGAGTTGCTAACAAGTGAACAAAAAAATTTAATCGATTTCGAATCATGGAATCAAATATAAAGAAAGGAGATAATAATGGACATTATTAAATCAATTGAACATGAACAATTAAAAAACACTATTCCAGACTTACACATTGGTGATACAGTAAGAGTACATCAAAGAATTAAGGAAGGAAATAGACAAAGAATTCAAGTATTTGAAGGAATTATTATTAAAAAACAAAATGGCGGATTAAACGCGACATTTACAGTAAGAAGAATCTCTTACGGAGTAGGTGTAGAAAAAACATTCTTAATTCACTCACCACTAGTTGAAAAAGTAGAAACAATTAGAGTAGGTAAATCAAGAAGAGCAAAATTATATTATCTAAGAGATAGAGTTGGTAAAGCAGCTAAAACTAAAGAAGATATCGGTGCAAACTTAAAGAGAGACGATATCGTAATCAAGGAAGAAATTCCAGCAGCTCCAGTAGCTGAAGAAGTAAAAGCAGAAGAAAACGCTGCAGAATAATAAACAACAAAAAAAGTCGCAATCGCGACTTTTTTTATTATTGTCCCAGAGCAAGTAAATTGGAAATAGAATTTCCAATTACTTCAAAATAATATCGAATCAACGATATTATAGAAGATACCACTAAAATAATTGGCTCCGGTGTATTGAACCCGATTAATATTGGCTTCAATATAATAAGGATTAATAAGATTGCCAATGGATAAAATAACAATTTACCAAATATCATCGCTATGAAATCGATTTTCTCACCGATTCCTTTAAACAAACTAATCATGTAAAGATCCTCCATGATTCTAAAACTAAAAACAATAAACTACAATATAATTATAATATAAACTTTACATAATGTAAACACTCTTACTTGAAAATATACAAAATAATAAATATAATAGATAAAAGTGAGGAAAACATGGAAAAAATAATATTTTATATAGATGTAAATAATGCGTTTTTATCATGGACAGCAGTAGATTTGATGAGGAAAGATAATAATGAAATTGATATAAGAACAATACCATCCATAATCGGTGGAGATGAATCAAAAAGACATGGAGTAGTTTTAGCTAAAAGTCCAATAGCAAAAGAATTTGGAATTCAAACAGGAGAGCCAATATACCAAGCAAGAATGAAATGCCCACAATTAGAAGTATACCAAGGCAATTATGACACATATAGAAAATATTCCGACTCACTATATAGATTTTATAAATTATATACGGACCATGTTACAAGATATTCAATAGATGAATGCTCACTAGATATGACAAAATCCATAATGGAAAATGAAGATATTGTAGAATTTGCAGAAAAAATGAAAAATAGAATAAAAGAAAGTTATGGATTTACAGTAAATATAGGAATAAGTACAAATAGATTATTAGCTAAAATGGCATCAGATTTAAAAAAGCCAGATAGAGTGCACACTTTATGGGAAAGTGAGATTTCAACAAAGATGTGGAATCAGCCAATTGGAAACTTAATAGGTGTAGGAAAAAATAGTGAAGAAAAATTCAAAAAAATAGGAATAAACACCATTGGTGATTTAGCACACTATGATAAAGATATTTTAATAAAAAAATTCGGAAAATATGGTAAAGAAATCCATGAAGCAGCAAATGGTATAGACAATAATAAAACCAGCTATTATGAATCAAAAGCCAAAGGAATAAGTAACTCTAGGACATTATTAAAAGACATTGCAAAAAAAGAAGAAATGATACCAGAACTATTATCAATAACAGAGGAAGTAACATATAGACTAAGAAAAGAGAATATGCTAGCAAAAAGAGTTGGAATTCAAATAAAGACAAATACATTTCAAGTATACACACATCAAAAAATGATACCAGAAGCAACTTCAAGCACTAAAATAATATTCAATGTAGTAAAAGAACTATTAGAAGAAACAACAATAAATCATCCTGTAAGACTTCTAGGCGTAAGAGTTGACAATTTAGTTGATGGAAAAGAATCACAATTAAGTATATTCACATTAAATGAAAATATAAAAAACAACAAGATAGACAAAACAATAGATAATTTAAAAAATAAATATGGATTCAGTAGCATAAAAAGAGCAAGTGAATTAAATAAGAACTCAAACTAATTATGTTGACAAAATGGACAAAAATTACTATAATATATATATGCAATACTTATTGCTAGGTTGGTCGCCAGTTCATGAAAGGAGGACTTTTTCATGAAAAATGCAGTAAGAAGTTTAGTTGTAGTAGCCATGATTTTGGCAGGCATTATTCTTATGCCTGTGTCAAGCCAGGCTGCAACAATGCAGGTAACAGCTGATGGTATAGAAATCACAAAGACTCAGGAGGAAAACTATGTTCTTACTCTTGAATCAAGCAGAGCCAAACTAGAGGTCAGATCCTACCAGAATGAGCTCACTTGGGACGAGCTACTCGCAGGTTCTGGAATCAAGCGAGGAGACTCTGTAAAAATTAAGCTTAAAGCCGATGGACAGACTATTACCAAGAGTGTGACAGCAGGCTACAGCGAGGATAGTAGTAACACTACCAGTCGTAAGACTGTTCAGCCGCGTATGTCCAGCAACTCCAGCTCCACCAGTTCCAACAATTCTGCAGGCTGGTCCAAGACCGGAGAGAATTACTGGACCTACCATAATCCAGACGGAAGTCTGGTATACGGGTGGGCACAGTACAAGGGCTCTTGGTATTATCTTGACCCCAATTATGGGGGTCAGATGGCCTATAACGGCTGGTTGCAGATAGATGGGAAATGGTACTGCTTTTCACCAACTGGATTCATGTACGCGAATACATGGATCAGATTTAAGTATAGTGGAAAGTATTATTACTACTATCTGAAATCAGATGGTTCCATGGCCCATGATGAATGGGTTGATGGATACTATGTAAACAGTAGGGGAGAATGGATAGGAGATCCACAACAAAAGTAACTTATTAACCAGACCAACCGAAGGGAGTGAGCTGATGAGCTCCTCCTTTTTTTATGTTTAAATCATACAAAATTCAGATACCGATTTATGGAAAAAAAGACACTATAATGTAGACAATTAAAATACAAAGTGATATACTTTTATCAGTTTAAGGACATTCAATGTTTAAAAGGAGATTTTTATGAAAAAATTAATAAAATCATTATCTATAATATTAGCAATATTAATTTTTACATCATCTGTATTTGCAACACAAAATGGTGGAATTGTAGAAAAAAGAGAAGAAAAAATTAATGCAAATAATGCTAATGTAAAACCAGAAAAAACAGAAATGGTAAGTAAAGATAAAACAACAATGAAATTAGTAGAAGACAACAAAGGTCATATTGATTTCGGAAAATATGGAAAATTTGATAAATATATGTCAAAAATTGATACTGAGAAAAAAACAATAGACATTACATTAAAAGTAACAAACAATCAAAAAGTAGAAGTTGAACACCAAGATGGTGAAATTGGAGAAGTAGTACTTTTAATAGATGGTTCAAACAGTATGAAAGTTAATAAAGTAGCAGAACTTGGAGGAAAAACAAGAGCAGAAGTTGTATATGATGCAGCAACAAAATTAGTAGACAGCTTATTTGAAAGAAATCCAAAAATTAAAGTTGGAGTAGTGGAATTTGCAACAACAACAAATCCTAAAGAAGAAGGACAAGGAAATGATGCAAAACAAATTACAGCAGGATTAGAAACAGATAAGGAAAAAGTAAAAGAAGCTATTAACACAATTAGAACAGATTCAATGGGACCAAGAACAAACATTCAAGAAGGTTTACAAAAAGCAGATAAATTATTGGATACATCAACAGATAAAAATACTAAAAAAGCAATTGTAGTATTAACAGATGCTATACCAAATACAGCATCAGGAGTGTCATTTGATACATATTCAGATAAATCTGCAGTTCCAACAAGAAAAGAACTTGAAAGAGTTAAAACAAAAGGAACAAAAGTAATTTCAATGTTAATAGACATGAAAGATGAACCAATTAGAATATCACAAGAAGATCCAAAGCCAACATACAAACAAAAAGCAGAACAAATCTTTGGAACAACAACAAACCCAGTAGCAGGTCCAGTATACTATGTTGAAGATTCAGGAATTACAAAAACAGTAACAGAAGAAATCTTAAAAGATATTGCACCAGAAAAAACAATTATTACATCATATACATTAACAAATATTGTAATAAAAGATTATTTCCCAGATAACATTGTAAAGAACTTTGATTATGTAGAAATAACAAAAGCAACTAAAGGAACAGCAACTTCAGAAATTGATAAAAAAGACAATTCAATTACTTGGACAATTCCAGAATTGAAACCAAATGAAGAAGGAACATTAACATACAAATTAAAATTAAAAGATAATGTTGAAAAATCAATAATTGGAATTAATTTACCAACAAATAAAAAAGTAACAATCGATTACGAAGAAAACGGTAAGAAACAAGATCCAAAAGAAACACCAAAAAGCCCAATAGTAGCTTTAGATATGGTACCAAACAAACCATTACCACAAACAGGTAATTATACAATTTACACAATAAGCATAATGATAGGATTAGCATTAGCTATTGGAGTTGGATTTAAAATTAAGTCAAAAAATTAATAAAAAAGTAATAAAGAAGCTTAGAAATTTAATATAATTTCTAAGCTTTTTTGCTGTTATAAATCACAAAAACATTATATAATATACAAAATGAATTTAGGAGATTGATATGAGTATTTTAGTAGATGGAAAACAAATAGCAAAAGAAATTAGAGAAGACTTAAAAAATAAATTACTAACAGAAAAAATAAAACCAACACTTGCAGTAATATTGGTAGGAAACCACGATGCATCAAAAGTTTACGTGCGAAATAAAAATAAAGCATGTTTGGAAATAGGAATGGATTTTGTCGAATGTAATTTACCAGAAGATATCTCACAGGAGCAATTATTAAACGAGATAGATAAATTAAATAAAGATAAAAATATTGATGGAATATTACTACAATGCCCAATTCCAAAACATTTAAATAAAGAAGAAGCATTTGAAAAAATTGACAAGAATAAAGATATAGATTGTTTTAATCCATACAATATAGGACTATTAGATATTGGAAAAAATAGAAATTTTGCAACATGCGCACCGGCCGGAGTTATTGAGATGCTAAAATACTATATTATCGAAATAGAAGGGAAAAATGCAGTAGTACTTGGAAGAAGTAATATTGTAGGAAAGCCAATGGGACAATTGTTATTAGAAAACAATGCAACAGTAACAATTTGTCATTCAAAGACAAAGAATTTACATGAAATCATTAAAAATGCAGATATATTAGTAAGCGCAATTGGAATTCCTAAATACATAAAAGCAGAAATGGTTAAAGAAAATGCAGTAGTAATTGATGTTGGAATGAATAGAGATGAAGAAAATAAATTATGTGGAGATGTAGACTTTGATGAAGTATCAAAGAAGGCTTCATATATTACACCAGTTCCAGGAGGAGTTGGACCAATGACAATAGCAATGTTATTAAAAAATACAATAAGAGCGTATGAATTAAATAGAAAGGCATAAAATGATTGTTGAAATAATAATAAACACTAATGTAAAAACACTTAATAAAACATTTGATTATAATGTTCCTGATGATTTAGAACCAAAGCTAGGTGACAGAGTGTATGTACATTTTGGGAATCAAAAAAAGTTGGATGAAGGCATAATAATTGGATTTAAAGATAAGTCAGAATATAAACTAAAAGACATAGTAAAAATTCAAAAAGATAATATAAGTGAAAATAGAATTAAATTAGCACAATGGATGTCAAATAGATATTTTTGCAATTTATCAGAATGTTTGAAATTAATGTTGCCACCAGGAACAGGAAACAAAGAAGAAACAAAAAGAACTAAAGAAAAAACATTAAATGTATATTCACTATCAAAAACAATTGCAGAAATAGAAACAGACATTAAAAATAAATTAATTAGAGGAAATAAACAAATAGATGTTCTAAGATTATTGTATGATAATCATAACATGAGTCTTCAAGATATAGAAATTATGGCAAAAGCATCATCGGCAACTGTTAAAACATTAGTGGATAAAGGATATTTAAAACAATCAGAAAAGCAAATTAAAAGAGATCCATTTCAAGAAAAAGAAATACAAAAAACAAATGAATTAAAGTTGAATATAGAGCAACAAGATGCATATTGTAGTATTAAGGAACCAGGAGAATATTTACTACACGGAATAACAGGCTCAGGAAAGACAGAAATTTATTTACAACTAATAAAAAGAGAGTTAGAAAACGGAAAAACAGCAATCGTATTGGTTCCAGAAATATCATTAACACCACAAACCATAGACAGATTTACATCAAGATTCGGAAAAGAAAAGATAGCAGTACTACATAGCAAATTATCAAATGGAGAAAGATTTGATCAATGGAATAAGATAAAAGAAGGAAAGGCACAAATAGTAATAGGGGCAAGATCAGCAATCTTTGCACCAATTAAAGAATTAGGAATAATAATCATAGATGAAGAACATGATTCATCATATCAATCAGAAAGTACACCACAATATGATGCACTAGAGATAGCAAGAAAAATTGCGGGTGAAGAAAATATAAAATTAGTTCTAGGAAGTGCAACACCGGATACCAGAACATATAAAAATGCACTAGAAGGAAATATATCATTAATAGAATTAACAAAAAGGGCAAATAATGCAAGATTACCAGAAGTAGAAATAGTTGATTTAAGGGATGAATTAGCAAATGGCAATCATAATATGATAAGCACAAAATTAAAAAATGAAATTCAAAAAAATATAGAAAGTAAAAATCAAATAATTTTATTTTTGAATAGAAGAGGATTTTCAAACTTTATAATGTGCAAAACATGTGGAAACGTAATAAAATGCAAGAGATGCGATATATCAATGACATACCATAAAGATGAGAATAAGTTAAAATGCCATTATTGTGGATTAGAGGAACAAGTACCAAATAAATGTCCAAATTGCGGAAGTAAAGAATTGAAATATTCAGGGTCTGGAACGCAAAAGTTAGAGGAAGAAGTTCATAAATTATTTCCTACAGCTTCAACAATTAGAATGGATATAGATACCGTTACAAAAAAACATTCACATGAAGATATACTAACAAAATTTAAAGAAGATAAGATAGATATACTAATTGGTACACAAATGATAGTAAAAGGACATGATTTTCCAAAAGTAACATTAGTAGGAGTAATATCAGCGGACAATGCTTTAAATATAGGAGATTATAGGGCGTCAGAAATAACATTCCAGGTATTAACTCAAGTAGCAGGAAGAGCAGGTCGTGGAGAGCAAAATGGAAAAGTAATAATTCAAACATATAATCCAGATCATTACGCAATTGAATGTGCAAAAGAGCAAGACTTTAAGAAATTTTATCAAATAGAAAGCAAGATAAGGAAAACATTGAAATATCCGCCATTTTGCGATATAATTGTGCTAGATTTTTCATCACTGAATAAGCATGAAATACAAAGAGATACAAAAAAACTACATCAATATTTAAAAAACAGAATAATAAATGAAAAATTCGGAGTATTATTATATTCACCACTGCCATGTCCGATAGAAAAGATAAATGACAGATATAGATGGCGAATGATAATAAAATGCATATATGATGAAAAAATGAATAAATTATTAAAAGAAACATTAGAAGAATTTTATAAATTTAAAACAAATACAAGATTAAGCATAAAGCAAAATCCAAACAATATGGCCTAGAAAGGAAAATCAAAATGGCAATAAGACAACTAAGATATGACGGGGATGAAATCTTAAGAAAGAAATCAAGAAAAGTAGAAGAAGTAGATGATAAAATTAGAGAATTAATGAATGATATGGTAGAAACAATGCATGCTGAAAATGGTGTAGGACTATCAGCAGTTCAAGTAGGAATCTTAAAAAGAGTAATCGTAATAGATATATATGATGGCACCGAACCATTAAAATTAGCAAACCCAGAAATACTTAAAGTAAAGGGACATAGATTGGTAGAAGAAGGATGTTTAAGCTTTCCAAACAAATTTGCATTAGTAGATAGACCATTGGAAGTAATAGTTAGAGCATTGAACGAAAATGGTGAGGAAGTTAAAATCAAAGCAAAAGAATTATTAGCACAAGCACTATGCCATGAAATTAATCATTTAGACGGAGTATTATTTGTAGATCTAATGGAACCAGGAACAATGGAATACATAGATCCAAATAACCAAAAATAAATTTCATTAAATAAAAGGAGTAATATATGAAAAAAGAAAAGATTATCATAGTAGAAGGTCCACAAGGTGCAGGAAAAACAACAATCACAGATTATTTAAGAAATACATTACCATACACTAATTTATACAGACTAAGTGGGATTTCAGACAGTACAAAAGCTGGATTAGAAAAAGTAAATAAATATTATGAAACATTATTAGACTATATGAAAAAACTAGAGAATATAAATATTAATTTATTATTTGACAGAACATTTTTTTCAGAAGAAGCATATTGTAGACTTGGATTCAAAGAATATAGCTTCACAGAGAGCTATAATAAATTTTTAGAAAAATTAGATAACCTAGACTTTGAAATATATTATTTTAATTTATATTTAGATGATGAATCAGAATTTGAAAAAAGACTAAATAGAGAAGGCAAAGCAGAAATAAAATATGCTAAATTCAACGTTGAAAATAGTATAAAACAACAAAACATGTATAAAGAATTAGCAAAAGAAATAGAAGAAAAAACAAAAAATATAAAAGTAATTAACTTTAATTCAAACAGAGAATTATCAGAGATTTTTAAAGAA
>JABCOX020000047.1 GCA_013333395.2 Clostridiales bacterium
ATATTGATTATAATCATTGCTTGGTATGTTATTAAATTGATCGTTTGAATCCATATTTGGCATATTACCATATTGATTGCTTGAATCCATACCTGGCATACTGCTGAATTGATCGTTAGAATCCATACCTGGCATACTGCTAAATTGATCGTTGGAATCCATACCTGGCATGCTACTATATTGATCGTTTGAATTCATACCTGGCATGCTACCATATTGATCATTAAAGTCCATACTTGGCATTGAATTATATTGATTATTATCAATAGTTGATATTTGTGAATCATTATTATAAGAAATAGTATTATCATTAAAACTAGATAAATTGCTATTTATTTGTGATGCGTAAGGATCGCTATTTTGGAAGTTTGCATCACCATATCCGTTTGAGTTATTGAACTGTGGTTGGATATTATTTGCGCTATTAAGATTACTGTTGTTATTCTCGTTCTCCATTAAAGTAATCTCCTTTCATTTACAATATATTTTTTACTTTATTATTATATGATAAAAGTATAAAATATACAATATTGTTAAAAAAATGAAATAATAAAAATATATTTAAGTTCTAATAAAAATGTAATATAATTTTATTGATTGGAGAAAATATGGAAGAGTATTTAGAGAGAGAAGTAAAATATATTAAAGGAGTTGGCCCAAAAAAGGCAGAAAGCCTTAATAAAATTGGCATTTATACGGTTAAAGATTTAATTGAATATTTTCCAAGAGCATATGATGATCGAAGTATTGTGAAAAAATTAGCAGACATTCTTGAAGGAGAAAGAGTAACGGTTGAAGCGAGTATAGTTAATAGCGTGTATACAAGATTTCTTGGGAAATTTAAAAGTGTTTCAAAGGTGGTTATTAGTGATGGAACTGAGCAGGCTATATGTACGTGGTTTAATCAACCATATGTAAGTAATCAGCTTAAAATTGATGAAGTATATAGATTTTATGGAAAGTTTACAAGGAAAAATGGTGGTTTGGAATTGGCTTCTCCTGTGTTTGATGTATCTGAATGTAATAAAAATACAGGGAAGATTATACCTGTCTATCCTTTGACAAGTGATATAAAGTCTAGTGTACTGAGAAATTCAATAGATGAAGCTTTGAAAAATATAGATATGATTCCTGAAATTTTGCCTGAGTATATTGTGAAAAAATACAATTTAATTAAGTATGATTCGGCAATAAGAAAAATTCATTTTCCAGAAAAAATAAAAGATGTTGAAAAAGCTCATAGAAGGCTTGTATTTAACGAATTTTTATCAATGCAATTGGGAATATTGAAATTAAGGGAAGAGAATATATCTACTAAAAAAGGCATTAAGTATAGTAGTGATGTTAAAATTAGTGATTTTATAGATAGTCTTCCGTTTAAATTAACTGCTGCACAGCTTAGGGTTATAGAAGAGATTGATTCTGACATGGAAAATGAAAAGCAAATGGATAGATTGCTTCAAGGTGATGTTGGAAGTGGAAAAACAGTTGTGTCAATGTGCAGTGCATTTAAGACGGTGAAAAATGGATATCAAGCTGCCATATTGGCTCCAACAATGATTTTAGCAGTACAGCATTTTAATAATTATCAGAAAATGTTTGATAAATTTGGAATTAAGTGTGGTTTATTAGTTGGTGGGATGACTGCTAAAGCGAAGAGGGAGATGCTTGAGAAAATAAAGAATAATGATGTGGATATAGTTATTGGAACACATGCGTTATTGGAAGAAGATGTTGTTTTTAATAAATTAGGATTAGTTGTGACTGATGAACAGCATAGATTTGGTGTAAAGCAGAGAAGTAAGATTATTGCAAAAGGCGATAATCCGGATATTTTAGTAATGACAGCTACTCCTATTCCAAGAACATTGGCATTGATTTTGTACGGAGATTTGGACATTTCAATAATTGATGAATTGCCTCCTAATCGTAAAAAAATAAAAACTTATGCAGTTGGTAAAAATTATGATGAAAGAGTAAATAATTTTATTAGAGAGCAACTTGCAAAAGGAAGGCAGGCATATATTGTTTGTCCACTTGTTGAAGAAGGCAAACCAGAGATAAAAGTTGATGAAAAAACTGGTGAACAATACATTGATTTAAAGGCTGTTAATACGGCTAATTTAAAATCAGTAGAAAAACTTACTGAAGATTATAAAAAAATACTGGATGGATATAATGTCGTTTGTTTACATGGAAAAATGAAGTCAAAAGAAAAAGATGATATAATGGAAAAATTTAAAAATGGCGAAATTGATGTATTGGTTTCTACAACTGTTATTGAAGTTGGAGTTGATGTTCCGAATGCAAGTTTAATGGTTATTGAAAATTCAGAGAGGTTTGGCTTGGCACAACTACATCAGTTAAGAGGTCGTGTTGGAAGAGGGGAATATGAATCTTTTTGTATTTTAAAATACGAATCTTCGAATGATATTGTAAGGCAGAGATTGGAGCTTATGGTTAAAAGTGACGATGGATTTAAAATAGCTGAAAAAGACCTGGAGTTAAGAGGTAGTGGAGATGTGTTTGGAACTAAGCAACATGGATTACCTGAATTTAAAATAGCAAATATTTATGAGGATATGGAATGTTTAAAAGAAGTACAAGTTGCAGTTAGTGAAATCTTTGCAGATGATCCTGATCTTAGTAAGGAAGAGAATGTACTTCTTCGTAATTTGGTAAGTAATAAATTTATAAATAAGCAGGATTTAGTTATTTAAAGTTTTGTGAAATAAATGTGAACAAAAAACTATTTATTGTAAAAAGAATGTGTTTTGCTGGAAAAAATAAAATTAATGTGATATTATTTTAGAAATCTTAAAGGAGGATTTTAATATGAATAAAATTAAATGCGATAAATGTGGATCAGAGGTTGATGGAAGTGCTAAGTTTTGCCCAAATTGTGGAGCTAAAATAGAAGCTACAGAAAAAGCAGAAAGAGTCGAAGTTGTAGAAACTGTTGTAAGAAATAATAATACTAATACAAATAGTACAATCAATTCTGTTGAAAATGGTTATAATGCATTAGCTATTATTGGATTTATTTTAGCATTTATACCTAAAATTTGGATAGTTTCATTAATAATTTCAATAGTTGCTTTAGTACAAATTTCTAAAACAAAGGAAAAAGGTAAGGGATTGGCTATTGCAGGTATTGTAATTTCATCATCTATAATGCTTATTGCATTATGTGTTTTACTATTTGCACTAGGTGTAGGATTTCTTAGATGGTTAATATAATATAGTATATTTATGAGCTTGGAGTATTATACTCTAAGCTTTTTTTAATGAGTTTTATTTAAGAATATTTTGGACACAAAATATTCACAAAATAAATTAGCAGTCGTTATTGACAATTGCTAAAAAAGTGATATTATATATCTAGTTTAGCAATTGATGCGATTAACTGCTAAAAGGAGTGGAAATTGAAAAAATCAAGGGATGAATTAGATAATAGAAAAAAGAAGATTTTAGAATTAATTATCAATGAGTATATTACTAGAATTGAACCGGTTTCATCTAATACTATTATTACTAGATATAATTTAGATATTAGTAGTGCTACTGTTAGAAATGATATGATGGCTTTAGAGAAACTTGGATATCTTGAAAAAACTCATTTATCCAGTGGAAGGATTCCTTCCAATAAGGGATATGAATTTTATATAAGTAATTTGCTTGATGATAAAAATTTAGATATTGATGAAATTAAATATATTAATTCGAAATTGAAAGATAATATTTTTGAAATTGAGGAATTAACTAAAATTGCTACTAATACTATATCTGAAGTTACTCATTATACTGCGATATCGATTGCACCAACAATTGATAATCAAATTATTCAAGAGATTAAATTTATGCTTTTGGGTAATAGAATGTTAATGGCAGTAATTCTAACAGAGGATGGAATGATTAAAGAAACTATTATCAAATTCAATGATGATATTTCCCAAGAGCAGGTTGATGTTTTAACAGTGTTTTTTAATAATAAATTGAGAGGAAGACCTTTATCTTTGATAAATGTACCACTTGAAAAATATATTATTGATGAAATGAATGTTAAAGCAAGTGTTATAAAACCAATTGCTAAAAAATTAACACAGTTCATTAATAAATCAGATAAGCTATATTATAAAGGCGCTGATCGTCTTTTGGATAATCCGGAATTTAGAAGCAATGAACTTGCAAAAAAGTTTTATGGAATTCTTGATAATGAAGAGATGATAGTTAATTTGTTATCTAGTGGAATTGATAGTTCGTTTGAAACCGAAGATTTTAAAATTTATATAGGTAATTCGGAAAATGGACTTAAGGATTTAAGTATTATAGCTTTTAAAAATGAAGTTAATGGAAAAGACATGGGTACAATTGGAATTATAGGCCCTACGAGAATGAATTATTCAAAAGTGATTTCTGTTCTAAAATATATAAATAAAAAGCTTAATGAAGGTGAAAAAATAGAGAATATTAAAATACCTTTAATGCTTGGGAATGGAAATATTAGATTTTTAGAAGATCATAAAAAAAATAATAAAAGGAGGGGAGGAAATACTAATGAGTAATAAACATGCTGCTGATAGTGATTTCTTAAAGAATTTAAGAAAAGAGGTTAATAAAAGTGATGTTGAAAATGACGCTAAGGTAGAATTTCAAACAATTGACAATGCTTATGAACAAAAGTTAAAAGAAAAAGATAAGGAAATTGCTGAAAATGAAGATAGAATAATCAGACTTGTTGCAGAGTTTGATAATTTTAAGAAAAGAAGTGCAAAAGAGCGTGAAGGAATGTATGATTCAGTTTTAGCTCAAATAGTTGGATTAATTCTTCCAGCAATAGATAATTTGGAAAAAGCTTGTCAAGCTAATACTGAAGATGCAAATTATAAAAATGGTATAGAGATGGTTTTAAATCAATTTAAACAAATTTTAGAAAACAATAATGTTAAAGAGATTAAATCTGTCGGATATCCTTTTGATCCAAGTTTACATGAAGCTATTTCAATGGTAGTTGATGAGAATCTTGGTGAAAAAATAGTAAAAGAAGAATATAGAAAAGGTTATACAATTGGGGATAAAGTTATTAGACATTCTTTGGTTGTAGTGGCAAATTAAATAAATTTTGGAGGTATATATTATGGGAAAAATTATAGGTATTGATTTAGGAACAACAAATTCATGTGTTGCAGTTATGGAAGGTGGAGAAGCTGTTGTAATTCCAAACTCAGAGGGAAATAGAACAACACCATCTGTTGTAGCTTTTTCTAAAGAAGGCGAAAGATTAGTTGGACAAATTGCTAAAAGACAAGCAGTTACAAATCCAGATCATACAATTATATCTATTAAAAGAAAAATGGGTACAGCTGATAAAGTTAATATTGATGGGGATGAGTTTTCACCACAAGAAATTTCTGCAATGATATTACAAAAAATAAAAACTGATGCTGAAAGTTATTTAGGTCAAAAAGTAACACAAGCTGTTATTACAGTTCCAGCTTACTTCAACGATTCACAAAGACAAGCTACTAAAGATGCTGGTAAAATTGCAGGTCTTGAAGTTTTAAGAATTATAAATGAGCCAACAGCTGCAGCTTTAGCTTTTGGTATGGACAAAACAGATAAAGATGAAAAAATTATGGTATTTGACTTAGGTGGAGGTACATTTGATGTATCAATACTTGATATCGGTGATGGTGTTTTTGAAGTTTTATCTACAAATGGTAATACAAAGCTTGGTGGTGATGATTTTGATGAAAGAATTATAAACTATTTAGTTTCAGAATTTAAAAAATCAGATGGAATTGATTTATCAACAGATAAAATGGCAATGCAAAGATTAAAAGAAGCAGCAGAAAAAGCTAAAATTGAACTTTCTGGTATGCAACAAACTCAAATTAATTTACCATTTATTACAGCTGATCAATCAGGACCAAAACATATGGATATTACTTTGACAAGAGCAAAATTTGAAGATTTAATTAGGGATTTAGTTGATTCAACAAGAATTCCTGTTGAAAATGCTTTAAAAGATGCTAAATTAACAGCTGATGATATTTCTAAAGTTTTATTAGTTGGTGGATCTACAAGAGTTCCATGTGTTCAAGAAATGGTTAAAAAAATAACAGGAAAAGATCCTGATAAGGGAATTAATCCTGATGAATGTGTTGCTATTGGTGCAGCAATTCAAGGTGGTGTATTATCTGGAGATGTTAAAGATTTAGTATTACTTGATGTAACACCATTATCATTGGGTATTGAAACATATGGTGGTGTATTTACAAAATTAATTGAAAGAAATACAACAATTCCTACAAAGAAATCACAAGTATTCTCAACAGCTGCTGATGGACAAACATCAGTTGAAGTTCATGTGTTACAAGGTGAGAGAGAAATGGCAATGGATAACAAAACTTTAGGAAGATTTCAATTAACAGGTATTGCTCCTGCTCCAAGAGGTGTTCCACAAGTTGAAGTTACATTTGATATTGATGCAAATGGTATTGTTCACGTTTCTGCAAAAGATATGGCTACAAATAATGAACAAAAAGTTTCTATTACAGCTTCTACTAATTTAACTGACGAAGAAATTGATAAAGCAGTAAAAGATGCTGAAGCACATGCTAAAGAAGATAAGAAAAAGAAAGAAGAGATTGAAGCAAGAAATAATGCTGAAAGCTTAGTTTATAATTGTCAAAAAACAATCGATGAATTGGGTGATAAAATAAGTGGAGAAGAAAAAGCTAAGGCTGAAGCTGAAATTGAAAAGGTTAATAAGGCTTTAGAAGGAAAAGATGCTGAAGAAATTAAGAAAGCTACAGATTCTTTAACACAAGTATTCTATTCAATTTCTGAAAAATTATATGCTCAAACAGCTCAAAAACCTGAAGAAGGAAATACAGAGGGAACTAATAATACAGGTGCTACTGAAGCTGAAAGTGAAGAGAAATAATAAGGAAGGTATGAATGGCAAAGGATTATTATGAAGTATTGGGAGTTGACAAAAGTGCTTCTGATGATGAGATAAAAAAGGCTTATAGAAAGCTAGCTAAACAATGGCACCCTGATGCTAATCTTGATAATAAAGCTGAAGCAGAAGCCAAATTTAAAGAGGTTGGTGAAGCCTATGAGGTTTTATCAAACCCTCAAAAAAGAAAAAATTATGATCAATTTGGCTCTGCTGATGGACCTTCTTTTGGTGGAAGTGGATTTGGAGGATATGGAGCATCTGGATTCTCTGGTTTCTCTGGAGATTTTGGAGATGTTGATTTAGGTGATATTTTTTCATCATTTTTTGGTGGTGGATTTGGAGGAAGATCTTCGTCAAGAAGTGCTAATCCTAATGCACCAAGAAAAGGAAATGATTTAGAATCTAATATTACAATATCTTTTGAAGAAGCTTTTAAAGGTGTTACGAAAGAATTTAAAATTAGTAAAAATGTAAAATGTGAAGATTGTGACGGGAAAGGTGCAAAAAAAGGCACTAGTGTTGATACTTGTCCTAATTGTCATGGAACTGGTAAAGTTTCTACAACACAAAGAATTGGGGGATTTGGAGCATTCCAAACTGTTCATGATTGTGAAAAATGTAGAGGAACGGGTAAAATCATTAAAGAACCATGTGATAAATGTGGTGGTAAGGGTGAGTATAGAAAAACTGTTAGCATAAGTGTTACACTACCTGCAGGTGTTGATAATGGACAATCTTTAGTTTTAAGAGGTAAGGGTGAACCTGGAAAAAATGGTGGCCCAGATGGAGATATTTACTTAAATGTTAAAGTTAAAA
>JABCOX020000048.1 GCA_013333395.2 Clostridiales bacterium
AGAATGTTAATAAAACTATATATAAAATTACTACATATCGTCTTTTACTATTTTTAATCATTCTTTGTTCCTCCTCATTTATTTATATTTTTAATATTTTTTATTCACTATGGTATTGCAGTTGCACTAGGTTGTGTTTGTACACCAGTAATTGTTACAGGTACTGTTAAAGTTTTTGCTGCTACACCGTCAGCTGTATCAGCTGTATCACCTGCTGCAACTCCTGTTGCTGGAGTAACTGCACCAGTTTGGTATGGCCAAGCCCAATAAATCTTAACGATTTTTGCTGTTGAGTCATTAGCTTTAATTTTTCCTGTGATAGGTGTTGATGTTGTTAATGGTGTTGCATATGTAGCATCTGAATAGAATTTAATATTTGTAGGCGCATTTGCAATTGTTCCTAATGTTACAGTATATTCTACTCCAACTTCTGAACTTGCATTAGATACACTAATATCAAATGAACCCTTTGTTCCAGGTGCTATTTTTCCAGCAACTAATGTGCTTGCATGATATGTATCAGCAAAACTAACATTCATAGTTGTTGAACCTGAATTATCAGCTGTAAATGCCCATTTAGCAACTGTAGCTGTTCCATTTCTTGAAATTGTAGCTGTATATCTTGCATATGTGCTAGATACTAATGTTAAAGTAACAGCAATCATCATTAAAACAGCTATAACAAAAACTGATTTTTTTCTTGAATTACTCATTGAATTCTCCTCCCTATTATATTATGTATAATGTTGAACATTATTACCTAAATTATTTATTCCTATTTCTTTTAAATTCCTCAAAATCCTTAAGTTCATCATCAGAAATAGTTCTAGATTTTGATTTTCCAGTAAGCATGAATAAAATAACACCAATCAATAATATTATGATCATAATAATTATAAAACCAATCGGTTTTTGAATAAATAAAACAAAATTTCCTAATTTTGCATATTTTGTAACATAAACACCTTCTATTTTATCAAAAACTACAGGATCCATGTCATTTGATTTATTATTATCACCCTTTGTTGTAAAATATCTTTTACCATTTTCATCTTTTGTTTCAACAATTCTATGTGTTACTACATAATTATCACTAGTTCTGAAAGCAATAATATCACCATTTTTTAATGATTTATCACTATCAATTTTCTTAGCAATAACTAAATCACCAACATTAATTGATGTTTCCATAGAACCAGAAACAACAGCAAAAGGTTTATAACCAAATACATCCGGTACTTTATCAGGATTCATGTTACCTTTAATAATTATTATTAAATTAATAATTAAAATTGGGATACAAATTATTAAAAATATTATAAATGGAATATCCGATTTCCTTTTATTCTCTTTTTGATAATTGCTGTTATTCTTAGTATTCATAACTCCTCCAATCCATAACCTATTCATTAACACAGTATAACATATTAAAAAAAATTGCATACAACTTTTATTGTTTTGTAAATTAAATGTAAACAATATGAAAAAGAAGCATTATAAAATGCTTCTTTTGTAATATTTTGTTAATTTATCTTTTAGATTTTTTTATAAATTCTCTAAACAATGGGGCAACTTTATTCGGTCTTGATTTAAATTCCGGATGAAATTGAACCCCCATAAAAAACGGATGATTTTTTTCAGATAGTTCTACAATTTCAACAAGATTTCCATCAGGTGATTTACCACTTAACATCAATCCTTTTTCAATGCAAACTTCCCTATATGTATTATTAAATTCATATCTATGTCTATGTCTTTCAGAAATCTTATCATTTTTATCATAAATTTTATAAGCATAACTATTCACATCCAATTCACAAGGATATGCCCCAAGTCTCATTGTTCCACCAGTATTAATAATACCTTTTTGATTTTCCATAATATGAATAACTGGATTCTTAGCATCAGGCTTAAATTCTTCAGAACTTACATCTTCTAAGCCTACTACATTTCTAATAAATTCTATAACTGCCATTTGCATTCCTAGGCAAATACCAAGGAACGGAATTTTATTCTCCCTTGCATATTTTATTGAAGTAATCATTCCTTCAATTCCTCTTTCTCCAAAACCACCTGGAACAATAATTCCATCATATGAAGAAATTATATCAGCAACATTTGAGTCGTTTATTAATTCGCTATCAATCAGTGTAGTACCAACTTTAACATCATTAGCATACCCACCATGTTTTAAAGATTCAATAACGGACAAATATGAATCATCCAATTTAACATACTTACCTATTAAAGCAATTTTTACTTCATTATTACCTTCATTAACGTTTTTAATCTTATCAACAAGTTTAATCCATTCCACATTATTTGATTCCACTTTATCCAAATTTAATTTCTTGCAAACTTGAACAGCTAATCCATTATTTTCAAGCATTAATGGAACTTCATATAAATCTTTAACAGTAGAATTTTCAATAACTGCTTCTTTTCTTACATTGCAAAATAATGCAATCTTTTCCTTCATCTTTTCAGGAATTTCCTGATCAGCTCTACAAACTAAAATATCAGGTCTGATACCAAGTGCTTGTAGTTCTCTAACAGAACGCTGTGTAGGCTTTGATTTGAGTTCATTAGAACCTGAAATAAATGGTAGTAATGTCACATGAATATAACAAACATCATTCATATCAACTTCAAAACCAATTTGTCTAATAGCTTCCACCATTGCTTGGCTTTCAATATCACCAATTGTTCCACCTATCTCAGTAATTACAACATCAACATCAGAATTAATAAAATTATACACCTTTGATTTTATTGCATCAGTTATATGAGGAATTACTTGAACTGTTTTTCCTAAATAATCGCCTTTTCTCTCTCTATTAATAACTTCGCTATAAATCTTACCACTTGTAATGCTTGATGTAGCTGTTAAATTCACATTTGTAAATCTTTCATAATGCCCTAAATCCAAATCAGTCTCAGCGCCATCATCTGTAACAAAAACTTCACCATGTTCATAAGGACTCATTGTCCCCGGATCTACATTAATATATGGATCAAATTTTTGATTAACGACTTTATATCCTCTATTTTTAAGCAATCTTCCAAGAGATGCTGCGGTTATTCCCTTTCCTAAACCAGAAACAACTCCACCTGTAACAAACACAAATTTAGTATTCATAAATGTAAATTCCTTTCAATAAAACTATTTAATTATTGCATCAAGTGCAACTTTAATCATATCATTCAATGAATTTTGACGATCATCAGTAGAAACTTCTTCCTTCTTAAATCTAGAATCCACAACAGATAATAAACAACTCGCTTTTTTACCCAAAGATTTAGCAGTATAAAATAATGCAAAAGACTCCATTTCTGTAGCAATTATTTTTAAATCCTTAGGTAATGATTCTAAAAACTCTTCAAATTTATCATCATAATAATCAAAAATCTCATTACAATTTACATTACCTCTAACCAACTTAATATTATTTTCTTTAGCGCTCTTAATTATTGATTCATTAAGCTCATTATCGGATTCAACTAAATGCTCATCAACATGTTTCAATGCAATTGCAAAATTTCCTTTAGTATAACTATCTTTAACTAATATTGTGTCTAACAATTCAAGCTCTGGAGACAAGGCCCCACAAGTACCAATTCTTATAATATTTTCAACATCATAGAATTTATAAAGTTCATAAGCATATATTCCCATACTAGGCATTCCCATTCCAGAAGCAAAAACAGTAATCTCAACTCCCTTATATTTACCAGTACAACCGTACATATTTCTAACTTTATTCACCAATTTACAATCTTCTAAAAAATTATCCGCAATATATTTTGCTCTAAGTGGATCCCCAGGCATCAAAACATTTTTTGCAATTTCGCCATACTTAGCTTCATTATGTGGTGTCATACAAACCTCCTAAATTAATTTTAAAAATAACAATATTAAATAATATAAAGCAATTATTACTTTAAATATTCCTATAAATCTATAGTTTCCCTTTTGTAAGAAATCCATAAAGAATCTTATTATTAAAACAGATGAAATAAAAGAAAAAATCAAACTAATTGATAATAAAATCCATTCATTCAAATTAAATCCATAAAATAATGATATATTGAATAAAAAATTTATGAAATATGAAAACAATAACATGTATAAACCATATTCAAAAATAATATTTTTAGCCATACCCAAATATAATCCAATAATAATCATAATGGA
>JABCOX020000049.1 GCA_013333395.2 Clostridiales bacterium
CAAACTATTAAGAAATAATCAACAAATCCCATCTTACTAATTGTTCCAAGTTCATACTCGGCTCTATCAATTATTTCTTGAGATAACTTCTCACCATATCTCTTATGAAGACCATCATACGACAATTTCTTAAAATAATCATAATGACTTTCAAATTCTTCAGGTACATCATAATTAGGTAATATTGTATGGCCAAATTCAAATTCCACATTGCATTTTTCAGCAATCTTAACCGTATTTTCAATTGCTTCAGGCACATCTTTGAAATATTCCATCATTTCTTCTGGAGATTTCACATAAAAATCATCAGTTTTAAATTTCATTCTATCAGGATCACTCATCCTCTTGCCCGTTTGAATACATAGTAAAACTTCATGATTGTATGCATCTTCTTTTTTCAAATAATGTGAATCATTTGTAGCCACTAAAGGAACACCAATTTCTTTAGACAATTTAAACAATTTTTGATTAACAAGATACTGTTCCTTCATTGTATTCGCTTGAACTTCTAAATAATAATCTTCACCAAACAAATTCTTAAACCATAACGCTGAATTTTTAGCCAGTTCATCCTGTCCATTAAGGAAATGTCCCGGCACTTCACCGCCAAGACACGCACTTAAACAAATTAATCCATCATGATATTTCTCTAAAATCTCCTTATCAATTCTAGGCTTATAATAATAACCATCAGTAAAACCACTAGAAACAAGTTTACACAAATTTCTATATCCATGCATATTTTTAGAAAGTAAAATCAAATGATTGTATTTAACACTTTTGTCCAAAACTTTATCAAACCTACTACCGGGTGCTACATAAACTTCGCACCCAATAATAGGTTTAACATCATTTGCTTTACAAGCTTTATAAAAATCAATGCATCCAAACATAACGCCATGGTCAGTGATTGCCATTGCGTCCATACCAAGCTCCTTTGCTCTAATTGGTAAATCTTTAATACGATTAGCTCCATCAAGCAAACTATATTCAGTATGTAAATGTAAATGTACAAATTTTGAATTAAGCATTTTATCTCCTAATTTTATCTATAATATCTTTAGCATTTTTAAAAATCGAATCAGGTGGAACAACACCTCTTACACAAGATAATGGATAAACATTTGAATTTTTTCCAATAACTGTTCCTGGATTCAATACACTATTACAACCAATTTCAGCGAAATCTCCTAAAAAAGCTCCAACTTTCTTACGATTTGTTATAATTTCATTTCCATTTTCTTTTATAAGGACATTTAATTTATCAGCTTTTACATTTGATGTAATAGAACCAGCTCCCATATGAGCTTTATATCCAAGTATCGAATCACCAACATAATTATAGTGAGGAACTTGAACATTATTAAATAATATCACATTCTTTATTTCTGTAGAATTTCCAACAACACAATTATCTCCAATAATTGCACTACCTCTAATAAATGCTCCAGGTCTAACTTCAGTATCCCTGCCAATTATACAAGGTCCAATAATTGTAGTATAATCATATATTTTAGCCGTTTTGTGAATCCATACATCATCATTTCTTTTTTCATATTCATTCAAATCCAAAGAATTTCCAAGTTCTAAAACATATTCCTTAATATCTGCAAGTGCCTCCCAAGGATATTTATATTTAATTAAAAAATCCTTTGCAATTGTTTCATCTAGTGAATATAAACTAAGTATCATAGCATCCTTAATATCATTCATAATCATTCCTCCAAATTAATTTATTAACAATTAATTTTTAAACCAAAAATCATTATACAATTTAGCTGCAGTTTCAGGACTATCAACACCCTCTGCATTTTTTACAGGTGCGAAATCTTCTTCCCTCTTGCCCCTATATAATGTAATATCATCAAATAATTCAAAACCATCAAATATAAATGCTTCATATTTATATCCATTAGGTTCTTTAGCAAAAAACATATTTCCCTCTTCTTGCATAAAATCAACTTTTTTATGTGCACTATGATATGGCAATTCCACATTAGCGATTTTTTCAATAGCATCAAGTGTGTATAAATTGCACATGATATGAGACTCACCATACATTAACTCACCATGTTCATCAACTTCTTCAATTAATGATTCAGGAATTTCAGAATATTCAATAACACCCGGTTTTCCATTTTTCTTGCAAAATACTCCTACTTTTTCATAAGGGCTATTTTTCACAATAGTTTTTGAAGCGATTTCAGTTCCCCTCTTCTTAGTTAATCCAAGTAACATAGGATCAACCATATTTAATAATGCATTATCAACAGAACCAATAAATACCCATTTGATTCCTTTTTTCTTCATATCATCAATAATTCCATCATTAAGCATTGCTTCATAAATCGTTCCATTTCCAGAAGCAGCATATTTAATACGATATTCACTATTAACTACAAGTTTTCCAGCTTCAGAAAGCAATGGCAAATTTCCTTGTTTAAAAAACTTAACATTCTCACTATTATACCCAAAATAATTATTATCTTCAAAATACTTTACAGTTTCATCATTATTTTCAGTACTAGTCATAATATACCAATTTAAAATAATTCCATATTTATTATTAGTTTTAATTAAATTTTCAGCAATAATTTGAAATAAACTCTTTGGCTCAGGCTTTACATTTAATATAAATGTACCTTTAGGACCCTTATGTCCAAGTCTTGTACCTTGTCCTCCAGCCATTGTAACAACTGCATATTGATTATTTGCTATAATATCTTCGCCAATTTTCAAAATTTCTCTATTTTCTTCATCAGAAAATCTATCTTTATCAAAAACTCTAATATGCTCAAGCATTACAGCTTTCATAGTATTTTTAAAATTTTGATTGCTTAAACTATAAAGTTGTTTCAATCTTTCAAAATCAATTTTTTCAATATCACTAATTAAATCTTTTTTTCCTTCATCTGTAGGTATTAAATCAATATATTTTAATAAATGTTCTTGATTATATTTTTTAACAATTTCAATATAATTTGCCATTATATTAGCCTCCTATTCTTTACTAGCATCCTCAATTAATTCTATTTCTCTGATTTCCACATTAAATGGTCCATCTTCCAAAATAATATTAAATTCAGTTATTTTCTCTTCGCTAAACTCCTGTGGTTTCATCAACACTCTAGTTGATACATCCATACCAAGCGGCAAAGTTTTATTATTATTATAAA
>JABCOX020000050.1 GCA_013333395.2 Clostridiales bacterium
ATAGTAGAATATATAGAATAAGAAAAGAATACATGAGGAAATTGACAAAAGACCATAGCTATGTTCAACAATTACTAGATGAAGGTAAGATAACAAAAGAGCAAAGTGCAACACACCCAGACAGAAACATGTTAATGAAAGCACTTGGCGTAACAGGATATATAGAGCCCGATGCAATGGTCAAAGGCTATTTAAAAGATGATATTATATTAATGTGTACTGATGGATTAACAAATATGGTATCAGAAGAAGAAATATATAAAATAATAAAAGAAAATCCAACAGATGCAAGTAAACCTTTAATACAAAAAGCAAATGATAATGGTGGCAGAGATAACATCACAGCTATAATTATAAGATGATAGGAGATTAAAATAATGGATTTAATAGGCAAAGTCATTGGGAATCGTTATGAAATATTAACTGAAGTAGGAAATGGCGGAATGGCCACAGTATATAAGGCAAAAGACAATATATTAAATAGACTAGTAGCGATAAAAATATTAAAAGATGAATTTACCACAGATCAAGAATTTGTAAAAAGATTTAATACAGAAGCACAATCAGCAGCAAGACTTACACATCCTAATATCGTATCAGTATTTGATGTAGGTTATGAAGAAGAATACAATATCTATTACATTGTAATGGAATTAATAAAAGGAAAAACATTAAAAGAAATAATCGTACATGATGGCGCATTATCTTGGAAATGGGCTGTAAATATAGCAATGCAAATAGCATCAGCACTAGAAGCGGCACATAAAGAAAATATAATTCATAGAGATATAAAACCACATAATATAATTATTACAGAAGAAGGAGTTGCCAAAGTAACTGATTTTGGTATTGCAAAAGCCGTATCAAACTCAACAATTACAGCATTTGGAACTACAATTGGGTCAGTACATTATTTTTCGCCAGAACAAGCCAAAGGCGGGGTAACAGACGCAAAATCAGACATCTATTCACTAGGTGTTGTAATGTATGAAATGCTAACAGCAAAAGTACCATTTGATGCAGATACACCAGTATCAGTAGCACTAAAACACATGCAAGAAGAAGCAGTAGAACCAATTGAAATGAACGACGAAATACCAAGCGCAGTAAATTCAATTGTAATGAAAGCAATGCAAAAAGATCCAATAAATCGTTATCAAACAGCAACAGAAATGATATCAGATTTGGGAAAAGCACTAAAAGATCCAAATGGTAATTTTGTAATAATTCAAAACAAAGATGGTGCATACACAAGAGTAATGCGTACAATAGAACCAAAAAAGCAACCAAAAAACAATAAAAAACAAATTTTATTCATTGCAGGATTAATAGCAATATTCTTCCTAGTATTTGGAATAACAAAAATAGCATTAAATGGTGGATTTACTGCAAAAGTAGAAATATCAAATGTAGTAGGTAAAACATCAGAAGAAGCAACAAAAGCAATTGCAAATGCAAAATTAGAATTTAAAACAGTTGAAGCAGCAAGTAAAGATGTGGAGATTGGTAAAGTAATATCACAAGAACCATCACCAACATCTGGCAAAGTTAAAAAAGGGACATTGGTACAACTTATAATAAGTAAAGGACCAGAAACAACTGAATTACCAGACTTCAAAGGAAAAAACATTGAAGATGTTAGAAAAACAGCACAAACAATGGGACTAGTATTAAATGAAGTACAAGAAGCAAATGACAAAGTAAATGAAAATTTAGTATTAAGCCAAGATATAGCAGCAGGAAAAATGGTTAAATCAGGGGATAAAATCACTTTAAAAGTAAGTACAGGATATGAAAAAACAAGAGTACCAACAGTTGTAGGAATGGATGAAGGAACAGCAAAAGCTACATTAGCAAATGCAAATTTAAAGACAAATATAACTTATGAAAATGATGAAACCCATGAAAACGGCAAAGTAATCTCACAAAGTGTTGAACAAAATAAAGAAGTAAAAGTAGGAACAACAATCGTATTAAAAATTAACAAGATTGAGAAAAAAGAAAAAACAGTAACATTAAAATTCAAAGTTCCAGGAACAGCTACATCAAGTACAAACACAACAAATACAACCACATCAGCAAACAAAGTAGCCGTTCAAATAATTGTAAATAATAGAATAGTAGCAGACTATTCAAAAGATAAAGGTGAAAATGTAGAATTTGAATTAAAAGGTACAGGATCACAAGATGTTAAAATAAAAATAAATGGAACAACAAGATTAACAAGAACATTCAATATTGAAGATGTTAGCGAAAGCGTAATAATAGATTAATGGAGAAAAACATGGAAATATCAACTTCAATTTTAAATATAAATGAAGAAAAAATAACAGAAACATTTTATAACATTGAAGCAGCAAAAACAGACTATTTTCACATAGATGTAATGGATGGAAAATTTGTATCAAACAATACAGTTGAAAAAATGCAAAGATACACGGATATATTAAATGGAATTACAAACACACCAATAGAAGTACATTTAATGGTAGAAAACGTAAAAGAATATGTTGACATGTTCATTCCAAACAATCCAACAAAAATTATTTTCCATGCTAAAGCAATGCAAAACTCAGAAGAAGTTTTTAAAATGATAGAATATATCAAGGAAAATAACATACAAGTAGGATTAGCTTTAAATCCAGAAGATTCAATTGATTCAATAAAAGAATTCATACCCAAAATACATCAAGTACTAGTAATGACAGTAAAGCCAGGACAAGGAGGACAGGCGCTAATACCTGAATGTATAAAAAAAGCACAAGAATTAAAGAAATATTTGGATTCGGAGAACTTAGAAACACAGATTGAAGTTGATGGTGGGGTAAACCTACAAAATATAAAAGAAATTGCAAATTCAGGAGTCGATATTGCAGTTGCAGGAACAGCAATAGTAAATGCAGTAGACATGAACTATGTAATATATATAATGCATCAAGCATAATTCTAAAGGATCCAATTGCTAAGCAATTAGGATCCTTTTTTTAGGAGGAAACATGGAAGAAGA
>JABCOX020000051.1 GCA_013333395.2 Clostridiales bacterium
CCCAAGGATTTAAACCAAAAAACCCATCATCCTTTTCTTTATTTTTATCATCATCAATGAATTTAGATATATTTTTAAGAATATCTTTCTTTACTCCATCCAAGAAAGTAGAAACTTTTTTATTTCTTTTTAAATTAGATTTAACATAGTAAATATGCCCTGAAATAGTTAATAAAGCAATATTTGTTCTCCAGTCATTAATTCTATTTTCCGCTTCAGCATCAAGTGCTCTAATTTTACCAATAACCTCAATAATCTCCTGTTGCACTATTTCAGATTTATCTTCATATTCCTTCTTAATTTCAGCATCAAGTTTTTCAAACTCATCTTCTTTAATAACTTTACCATCAACTATTGGCATCATATAAATACCAGTCTCAGAGCTTTTTACTTGAAAACCGTATTTAGCAGATTTTTTATTCAAATCATTTAAAAACTTTTCTTTTCTTTCTTCAAACTCCCTAGTTATAATACTTTTTTCTTTTTCCAATTCATCACTTTTAAAAGTATTCCTAATATCATGTCTAATATCTTTAACAAACTTCTCCATAGAGTCTTTAAACTTAATACCTTCGCCAGCAGTTAAACTTATAGCCACAGGTTCATTAGGATCATCAAAATTATAGACATATACCCAATCAGGAGGAACTTTCTTTGTTCTAGATATTTTATCAAGATACTCTTTCGTATACGTTGTCTTTCCAGATCCTGTTGGTCCTTCTAAATAAACATTATAACCTTTAGTATCAACACTTAATCCAAATTCTAAAGATGCAATACCCCTCTGCTGTCCAAGCCCTTTATAATTACTTTTTACATCAGCAGTTGTTGTAAATTTAAATATGCTTGGATCACAAGTATATTTTAAATTTCTATATGGTATTTCAAAATTATTTCTCATTTGTACCTCCCAATAATATTATAAAGACATTAAAATTGCATTTTCTTTGCCATTATTATAATAATTTTTTCTTTCTCCGACTTCCATAAAGCCAAATTTTTTGTATATCTTAATTGCCACTTTATTATTTTCATTAACTTCTAAATTAAATTTACTAGCGTCAACATTTCTTATTAAATAGCTAAGTAAACTAGAAGCAATTCCCATATTGCGTGCATCTTCCCTTGTAACAACATTCATAATTTCAACTTCATCAAGAACCACTCTATATGAAATATATCCAAATACTTCAGTATCAATTTTAGATACAAAATACTTAGAATCATCAGCATCACTCTTAAAAGCTTTAATATCCCACGAACTTGAAAATTTATCATAATTATCTATAATAAATTCTTTATCAGTAATAGCCATTTCAGTAACTATTGTTTTCTCATCAACTTGAAATAAATTTCTTTCAGCCTGTGGCTTTCTTAAATATAATGGAACAATGATTTCATCAACTACTCCATTTTTATATTTTTCATAAGCTGCAATCCCAATACTAGCAGCAGTTGGTATTGTATCTTTAACAAATTCAAAACTACAATCATCACCACTTATAGCTCTTTCACTAGAAGCTTCAGCTTGAATTAATTTTCTAATAGAATCTTCATCTTCACATCCAACAATAAATACTTGTTTCTTAAAATCAATATAATTTACTGTCTCTGTAAGATTCATAATTTCAGCATTTTTCACCATATTTAATTTACCGTTATTAACCAAATATGTTGCAGCATAAACATTATCATTTTTAGCATTAATCATAGCTAAAATTTCACAATCATTATTTTCTTTTTCAATAACTACAGAATAAGCCAAAGCCTCCAATGAATCAATCCCAATCAAAGGTATATTCTTAGCATCAGAAAAAGCTTTAGCAGTCGCAATTCCTATTCTAATACCTGTAAAAGATCCAGGTCCTCTTGAACATCCAATTAAATCTATTTCATCCAAATCCATATTATTATCATTAAACATTTTTTCAATCATTGGCATCAAAGTTTGTGAATGTTCTTCTTCACTTAAAACATGCATTTCATCAAGTACACGCCCATCCTCTATAATAGCAATTGAAGCAATTTTAGATGATGTATCAATTGAAAGTACCTTCATTAAAACCTCTTTTCTAATTTACAAAATCGTTAAAATCAATGTTTTTAAATTCATTACCATAAACATTAATTTCAATAATTCTTCCATTATCGTCATCTTCCATTTTATTAAAAGATAATTTTATATAATCCTTTGGTAAAATATCTTCAATCATTTCACCCCATTCAAATATACAAATACCTTTTTCAAAATACTCTTCACCACCGATATTCTCAAATTCATATATATCATTCAATCTATATAAATCAAAATGATAGATATTTGCCATATCATTATGGTATTCATTAACAATAGTAAATGTTGGACTAGAAATTTCACCATCCAAATTAAAATATTTCAAAATTCCCTCAGTAAACTTAGTTTTACCACATCCAAGCTCACCTTTTAAAATCAAAATACTACCTTTTTTCAATATTTTAGCAAGATTAAAAGCAAATTTCTTTGTATCTTCTTCACTATATGTTTTAATTATTTGCATAAAATTCTCCTTTTATAACAACTAAATTATAATATATAACCCCTTATATTTCAACAAAATAAAATTATTTATCATGAAAAAAATCCCATATTATAAAATAATACAGGATTTTTTATATTTATCTAAGTTCTGCTCCAAACTTATTTTTTAATTGACCAATTACTTTATCTAAAACTTCGTTTATTTGTTCCGCTGTTAAAGTCTCTTTATCAGAACCTATTTCCAATTTAAAAGCAATACTCTTTTTATTATCATCAATACCTTTTCCAGTATAAACATCAAACACAGTAGAATCTTTCACTAATTTTCCACCAGATGTTTTAATAACTTTTTGAAGTTCCATAGCTTCAATATTTTTATCAACAACAACTGCAATATCCTTTTTAACTGTTAAGAATTTAGAATATTCCTTATATTGCATTTTTCCAACTTTCTTTTGAAGTAATTTATCTAAATTAATTTCCATAACATAAACTTCATCAGTACAAATGCTTGGATGAACTCTACCAACAAACCCAACCACATCATTATTAACTGAAATTACAGCAGACTTTCCAGGATGTAATTCACTAGCAATATTATCATTAACTATAAAACTATATCTGCCTGCAAATCCTAAGAAATCAAGAATTTCCTCCGCAATACCTTTTACTACATAGAAATCAACATTTAATTGCTTCAATCCCAAAGTATAATTACCGGACATCAAAACACCAAGCTTACTCTCTTCAACGAAATCTTCCTCACCTCTCTTATAAAAGCTTTTTCCAATTTCAAATAAAGAAATATCAGAAGCATCATATGCTTTATTATAGTTATAAACTTTAAGTAAAGATGTTATAATGCTTTTTCTTAAACTCTTTCTATCAATAACAATTGGAGTTAAAACTGAAATAGATTCATGATTTTTATCATTATCAAACATATCAGCTTCTTCGTCACTAACTAAACAGTATGTTAGTGTTTCATTAAGTCCCAAATCAACTAATTTATTTCTGATTTGTCTCTGTGTTCTATCATAAGAACCTTTTTTCATAGGCATCATTTTTACTCTTGATTCAATATTATCAACACCGTAAATTCTTCCCACTTCCTCAATTAAATCTTCTTTAATTGAAATATCAATTCTTCTTGTTGGAACAGTAACTCTTAATAAATTATCCAAAACTTCAACTTCAAAGCCTAATTTATTAAAAATTTGAACAATTTCATTTTTGCTAATAGATGCACCCAATATATTATTAATATTCTCCACTGTAATATCAATAACCTTATTACTCTTATCAGTTTTATCATAAATAACCATTCCAGTATTTACATTGCCATCAGCAAATTCTTGAAGTAAATTACAAGCTCTATCCATTGCCATATAAGTTCTATTTGGATCAAGTCCTTTTTCAAATCTATTAGATGCTTCACTTCTCAAAATTTTATTAGATGTCTTTCTTACTTTAACATTGTCAAAAATAGCAGCTTCAATAATAATATTTTTTGTTTCCTCAGTCACTTCAGTGTCAATTCCACCCATAACACCTGCAAGACCAATTGCTCTATCTCCATCAGATATTACAATATCATCACTTGATAAAACTCTTTCAACATTATCCAAAGTTATCAACTTTTCATTATTTTCAGCCATTCTAACTTCAAGAACATTCTTTAATTTATCAGCATCGTAAAAATGTAAAGGCTGTCCAAGCTCCATCATTACATAATTAGAAATATCCACAACATTATTAATAGGTCTAATTCCAGAAGCAATTAATCTTTCCTTCATTACTCGATTACTCTCATGAATACTAACATTATTAACTCTTTTAGCTAAAAACAATTTACAATTATCAGTATTAACATTAACTTTAAAATCATCATTAATATCATTTCCAGATTCATCATAATTCATATTAGGTAGCTTAACTTCATTTCCATATACTGAAGCAACTTCATAAGCCATTCCCAATACAGATAATAAATCACCTCTATTTGATGTTAATTCAAAATCAATAATCTTATCATCAAATCCCATATATTCCAAAGGATTTTCTCCAACTGGCGCATCTTCAGGCAATTCATGAATGCCAACTTTATCAACTTCATCTGCAAATTTAGAATCAAGACCAAGTTCCAACATTGAACATAACATTCCACATGAATCCACACCTCTAATTGTTGACTGCTTAATCTCAATTTCAGGTAACTTACATCCAACCAATGCAACAATTACTTTTAATCCCTTACGAACATTTTTAGCACCACAAACTATTTGTAAAATTTCGTCACCAATATTAACTTTACAAACATGTAAATGATCAGAATCAGGATGATCCTCGCATTCCAAAACTTCACCAATAACCAACTTATCACCGCCAAGTAAATTCCCAGCAAAATCATATTCATTTCCAAGTGAAGTCATTTTTTCCGCAAGTTCTTTTATATCAATATTTTTATCTAAATCAATATAATCTCTTAAAAAATTTAAACTCAATAACATTTCATTAATCCTTTCTATCAAATTGATTTAAAAATCTAACATCATTTTGATATAAAAATCTCATATCAGTAATGCCATATTTAAACATCGCCAATCTATCAATACCTGTTCCAAAAGCAAAACCACTATATACTTCAGGATCATATCCATTCATTTTTAAAACATTTGGATGAACAATTCCTGAACCCAATAATTCAATCCATCCAGTTTGTTTACAAAGATTACATCCCTTTCCATGGCATTTAAAACATGATACATCAACTTCATAAGAAGGCTCTGTAAATGGAAAATAACTTGGTCTAAACCTTAATTTAGTATCATCTCCAAGCATATGCTTCATAAATATTTCAAGTGTACCTTTTAAATCAGCAAAAGAAATTCCTTTATCAATAACTAAACCCTCAACCTGATTAAATTGGTGTGAATGAGTAGCATCATCTTCCCTTCTAAAAGTCTTACCAGGAACAATAATTCTAAGTGGACCTTTTTCTTCATTAGCCATCATCGCTCTAGCTTGAACAGCTGAAGTCTGAGTTCTAAGTAAATATTCAGCAGTAATATAAAAGCTATCCTGTGCATCTCTTGCAGGATGTCCCTTAGGTAAATTCAATCTTTCAAAACAATATTCATCAGTTTCAAGTTCCGGTCCTGAAACAACATCATATCCCATTGAAACGAATAAATCTTCAATTTCCTCAATAGTTCTTGTTAATGGATGCTTACTTCCTCTTCCAATTTTTGTAGAAGGCAATGTTACATCTATTTTTTCCGCATTTAATTTTTCTTGAATTTCCTTATTCTTTAATTCTTCTTCATTTGTTCTAATTGTATCTTCTATCAAAGATTTAACACTATTAACTTTGCTTCCATATACAGGTCTTTCTTCAGGTGAAAGAGACCCCATAACTTTTAATAAATCAGTAACTAAACCTTTTTTTCCAATATATTTAACTCTTAAATCTTCCAATTCTCTTGAAGTAGTAACATTATTTAATTCCTCCAAAAATTGTTGTTTCAAGCCCTCAATATTATTATCCATTATATAATCCTTCCTTTTTAAGAGAATAACCACTCAACATTGTCAGATGAGTGGCTATCATAAAATTATTTTTTACTATTCAAATATTCTGATCTTGCCGCATGAATAATAACAACTAAAGAATAAATTGTTAATAAGCATGGCATCGTGATTATAGAAACAGGAATTCTGCATAATACAATCACACTATAAGTAATCATTCCAACAATTACTAAATATTTTATTAAATTATACATTGTTGAAGACCATTTAAATCTCATTGCATAATATGCCAATATTAACAATAATGAAATTCCAACCGGCAATATATATGGTTTTAAAATATCCATTAATCGAACATTTTTCTCGTGATCTACTTCTACATTTGATCGAGTTAATTTTGAACCATATTTTTCATTAACTTTATTAACTAAATTATTTAATTGCTCTTCATTTACACTTGTTGTTTTTACTGAAAAAGAATCTTTAAATAATTCTACTTCTTGAACTAATACATCCTGTCCCTTAAAAACATCTTTAACAATTTCAGAAATCTCTTTTAAATTAATATCCCTACCTGCATTTACTGTAACAACTTCACCTTCAGCATAATACAAATCAACTTTAAATCCTTTAACAGCTGTAAATATTATAGCTGCTACAAAAAGTACTATTAATACACTATAAATTACTTTTTTCTTCATATTTATCTCCCATACTATTTTCTCTTATGCATTGAATTCATTAATATTAATGTTAAAGAACAATAATATATAATAGCAACAACAATTGACCAGAACAATACAGTTCCAAAACTAAATAATGAACTTAATGAAAACAAACAAGCAATCAATGCAAATATTGATATTGGTACTAAAGATAATACAAATCTCTTAAATACTTTATTCTTTGCTGCTTGCAATTCTTTATCAGTCATATTCATATCCTTAAATTCAGAACATGCAAATATGTTAAATATTGTACCAATCATAAATGCTACAATAAATCCAAACATAGCTTCAATAGATAATTCTACATTGGCATATCTAATTATTATCAATAAACAAGCCATATAGCCAATTGATAAAATCGTACCAATAACACCGTTTAATCTAAATTTAATAATTAATGCTAATGATATAATTAAAGCAATTGCAATTCCAGCATATACTAAATAAATAACATTATATTTATTTAAAGGTGACATTATATAATAATTTGTTTTAACTTTGTATTTTATAGGTAATGATTCATTGTTTATTAATGCTGCTAAATTTTTAGCTCCAATATATTGATCTTCAAAAGAAGCAACTTCTGAATCAGAACTTCCAATAGTTAATGATAAAATTCCACTATCAACTATATTGCTAAAACTTGTTTGTAATAATGTACTACCATCAAGTTTTATAATAACCTTTTTATTTGTTTTTGCATTATTCCCAGTCGTTGTATTTGAAGTTCCATTTAGATTTACATTTTCAACAACCTGATTTTGATAGTTCTTAGTAATATCTTTAAATTTCTTTGTTCCATTTGCATTAAAAGTAACATTCAAAACAAGATTTGTTACTGTACCCTTATTATCTTTTACAATTTCTGCTTTAGATACATCAGAATTAGTTAAAAGCACTTCTGAATTTGTACTATCTACAACTTCAAATTTACCAGTTTCCGCTAAACCAGATAGAACTGTATCAGTATCATTTTCTTCAGGTAACATCATTTCAATTCTACCAGTATTCTTATCCAAAGATGCTGTATAATCCTTAACTTTTAAATATGACAATCTTTTCTTTATAATTTCCATTGATTTTTCATATTCTTTATTTTTTTCATCCTGAGTTTTCTCTGTTTTTTTAGGCTCTGAAGCATTATTTCCTTCTTCTGTTTTTGCATTTTTCGCAGTAGAATTATCAACTTCAATAACAGCCTTTCTATGTCCATCAAGATTTGTTCCTACATTATAATTAGGAATCACATTAATCATTTTATTTTGATATTTTTTATAAACACCAACAAAAGAAATGATTGAAACTAAAATAATTGCTAACAATATAATTAATATATTAATCTTTTTTTGTAACTTCATCTTTATCACCAACTTCTCCTTCTTTTCCTATGTATCTATCATCCAATCCAGCAATAGCCCATTTTTCTATCGAAACTTTTACATCATCCGGATATAATTTTAAAATAACTCTATCTTCAAGTATTTCTTCAATCACTCCTGCAAGTCCTGAAAAAGTAACAACCTTATCATCAACTTTGAGATTTTCCCTCATTTCTTTAAGTTTCTTTTCAGCCTGTCTTCTCTGTGAATCAACCATGTAATATACAACAGCTATCATTAAAACAACAACTGCAGTTGTTAATATTTCTTTTAATGTCATACTTCCTCCTAACTATTAGATGTTGAAGATGATACAACAGCTGTTGCACTTTCATCTTGATTTTCTACTTGTGAATTGTTTTGTTCACCAGCAGCTTGAGTAGCAGCTTGTGCTGCATTTTGAGCATTGTTCTCAGTATCTTGAGCAACTGGATTATTCACATTTTGAGTTGAAGCTTGATTTGAGACTACATTAGTATTTTGATTTGTTGTCGTAGTTGAATTAGTAGTATTAGAAGAATTTATTTTTGATTCTCCACTTTCCCTCTTCTTCATTTCTTCTCTCCAAGCTTTTACAATATCAATAGATTGTCCAGAACTATAATAATAATATGACGTATTATTGTTAAACACAACTTTATATATTGATTCAGCTCCTAAATTTACAATAATTTGTCCTGTTTTATCAACTATACCATATAATATTTGTGAAGATGATTTATTAGCAGCTTCAAATTTCTTACCAAGTACAATACCATTTAAATCTGGTATTATTACTAATGGCTGAGCATTTCCATCAGCATTTTGAACTCTATAACATCCAACAGAATCATATTCTGTATCAACTATTTTATTTCCATTTTTATCATACAATCCCCATTTTCCTAACAATTTTACTGGAATACAGTTATCATATAATAAATATTTACTTGTTAAATTTTTATCATCAATATTTGAATCAAGTCCAATTTGATCATAATCAACAGAAACAACTATTTTACCCATTTGAGTAACAACACCATATTTCTCATATAATTTAACCAAATAAAGTCCTGAATTCAAATCAATATTTTCAATAGAATCATATTTCGGATCAACTTTAGCAAGTGAATCCTTTCCTAAAATACCAACCTTACCATCAACAGTAGTTACGATAAAATCATCAGATCCTTCCACATAATCTATTTGTTTGTATTTTTTACTAATAATAAGTTTATTTGGATCAGATAAAAGTGCCATACCATATAATCCTGTTGTCTCATCATAGTTTATAACATAATTATAAAGTAATGCCTTTTTATTATCTATAATAACTTTACTTTCATTATTCATATTTGAATTTACTTTAAATAAATCCTTAATTTGTCCAGACATTAATGAATAAAAATATTCAAGTGTATATATTTGTATATTATTAGAAGCCTGACTATATTTAAATAAAACATTAAACGCTCTACCAATTCCATTTTCCGAAATATATAACTTTCCATTTTTAAACAAAATAGTATCATCAATATTAAATACCTGTGAAGTTAAACTAGAATTTTTACTAGAAGAAGAACTTGAAGTCAAATAATACTTTCTAATTTCCTTAGCACCGGACACAAAAGTTACTCTCTCTGAATTATTTTCTATATAAGCTTTTGTTTCCTCTTCAGTAGTTCTATCCCCACGATAAAAATTAAAACCAGCAATCTCAGCAAAATCCTTTATTGCAAAATAATATTTATTGCCTTCTTTTATAACTGAATTACTTGCCAATCTCTTTTTATCAACCACTGTTGAATCACCATAACGAGACCAATTAACAGCATTGATATATATTTTAAGTATTTTTTTCTTAGCATTAGCAGTATAAAAATAAATTGATGTAGCTGCAATTCCTAAAATAATAATCAATGTTATGGCAATTACCAAAATTTTCTTACTGCTTTGCTTTTCTTTTTCAAAATTGTTCGCTTTATTAAAATCCATACAAACCCCTATTCCTTAGTATATCCATACTTTTTATAAAATTCTTGTACAAAATCATATAAAGTATCATTTTCAATTTCAATTCTAACTCTTTCCATAAGATTAGTCAAGAAATGAATATTATGAATAGACAATAAACGAATTCCTAATATTTCATTACATTTAACTAAATGACGTATATATGCTCTACTATAATTTTTACAAGTATAACAATCACATTCTGGATCAAGAGCTCCATAATCATGTTCATATGTAGCATTTCTAACAACAACTTTAC
>JABCOX020000052.1 GCA_013333395.2 Clostridiales bacterium
AGCACCAGAAATCATTTTAAGAAATGAAAAAAGAATGCTTCAAGAATCAGTTGATGCTTTAATTGATAACAGCAGAAGAGGAAAACCAGTAACAGGAGCTGGTGGAAGAGCATTAAAATCATTATCAGATATGTTAAAAGGAAAACAAGGTAGATTCCGTCAAAACTTATTAGGTAAGAGAGTTGACTATTCTGGACGTTCAGTTATCGTTGTAGGACCAGAGTTAAAGATTTACCAATGTGGTGTTCCAAAAGAAATGGCAGTAGAATTATTCAAACCATTTGTAATGAGAGAATTATGCCAAAGAGGATTAGCAAATAATATCAGAAGTGCAAAAAGAATGGTAGAAAGATTGGATCCATCAGTATGGGAAGTATTAGAAGATGTAATTCATGATCATCCAGTATTACTAAACCGTGCTCCAACACTACATAGATTGGGTATTCAAGCATTTGAACCAGTATTAGTAGAAGGTAGAGCAATCAAACTACATCCATTGGTATGTAGTGCATTCAATGCCGACTTCGACGGTGACCAAATGGCTATTCACTTACCACTATCACCAGAAGCACAAGCTGAATCAAGATATTTAATGTTATCAACAAATAACTTATTAAAACCAACAGATGGTGCGCCAATTACACAACCATCACAAGATATGATTTTAGGAGCATACTATTTAACTTTAGATGTTGATCTTGAAGAAGGAGATACAGAAGAAGTTATAAAAAATAAAGGTGTATTAGGTGCTGGAAAATATTTCTCTTCAACAGATGAAGCAGAAATGGCATTCTTAAATGGAGATTTAGGTGTACATGCTAAGATTCATGTAAGAATGGCAAAATATGATGAAAACGGAAATGAATTAAGACACGGAATCATCGAAACAACAATAGGAAAGATTATATATAATAAAGGAATTCCACAAGATTTAGGATTTGTAGATAGAACAAAACCAGAAAACGAATTCGAATTAGAAGTTAATTTTACAACAGCTAAAAAACAATTAAAGAAAATAATTGACAAATGTATTGAAATTCACGGATTAGATAGAACAGCAGAATTACTAGATTATATTAAATCAACTGGTTATAAATATTGTACAACTGCAGGTATAACAGTATCAATGTACGACGTTAGTGTTCCAGAAGAAAAACCAGGATTACTAAAAGAAGGACAAGATGAAGTAGATGTTATTGCAAAACAATATGCACGTGGTTTAATCACAGACAAAGAACGTTATACAAATGTAATTAAAGTTTGGGAAAGAATAACAGACGAAGTAGCAAAAGTAATGATTAGCAAATTCGACAAATTAAACCCAATTTACATGATGTCAGACTCTGGAGCACGTGGTAACTTAGCTCAATTACGTCAGGTAGCAGGTATGCGTGGATTGATGGCAAGTACAACAGGTAAAACAGTTGAAATTCCAATCAAATCATCATTCTATGAAGGTCTAGACTCATTAGAATACTTCATCGCTGCACACGGAACACGTAAAGGATTCTCAGATACAGCTTTAAGAACAGCCGATTCAGGATACTTAACAAGAAGACTTGTAGACGTATCACAAGATATTATCGTAAGAGAACATGACTGTGGAACAACAGAAGGACTTGAAGTATATGCAATCATGAACGGAAATCAAGTAATTGAATCATTAGAAGAAAGAATTATTGGAAGATATCCATTAAATGATATTAAACATCCTGAAACAGGAGAAGTAATAGCTTCTAAAGAATCAAAGATTACAGATAAACAAGCAAAAGCAATTGTTGCAGCAGGAATCGAAAGAGTAACAGTAAGATCAGTATTAAATTGTAAAACACAACATGGTATCTGTGAAAAATGTTATGGTATGAGCATGTCAACAAGAGGAGACCTACAAATAGGTGAGCCAATTGGAACAATCGCAGCTCAATCAATCGGTGAACCTGGTACACAGCTTACAATGAGAACAATTCACTCAGGTGGTGTTGCAGGTGGAGCAGATATTACACAGGGTCTTCCTAGAGTTGAGGAGCTATTCGAAGCTCGTAAACCAAAGGGTCTAGCTGTTATAACAGAGATCTCAGGTGTGGTATCAATTACAGAAATCAAGAAAAAGAAACAAGTAACAGTAACAAGTAAAGATGACAGTAGATCATATTCAATTCCATTCGGATTAAAATTAAAAGTAGAAGAAGGACAAGAAGTTGAAAAAGGTGATCCAATCACAGAAGGTTCAATTAATCCAAATGAAATACTTGAAATTAAAGGAGCCGAAGGAGTTCACGAATATATCGTACAAGAAATCCAAAAGGTATATAGAAGCCAAGGTGTTGATATTAATGACAAACACATTGAAGTTATTGCAAGACAAATGTTAAGAAAAGTAAAAATCGAAGATCCAGGTGATAGTGATATTATTCCAGGAATGCAAATTGATGTTAATGAATTAAATGAAATTAATGAGAAATTAGCAGCAGAAGGAAAACAAATCGCAACAGGAAAGAGAATTTTATTAGGTATTACAAAAGCATCACTTGCAACAGACAGCTTCTTATCAGCAGCATCATTCCAAGAAACAACAAGAGTTTTAACAGATGCAGCAATCAAAGGCAAGTCAGATTACTTAATAGGATTAAAAGAAAATGTTATAATTGGTAAGTTAATCCCAGCTGGAACAGGTATGGATAAATACCAAGAAACATATATAAATACTGAGGAAACAATGGATGATCCAGAATACGTTCAAAAGTTAGAAAAAATGTATAATGAAAGAATGAAAGATCCAAGCAAAACAGAAACAGTAGAAGAATAATATATAAGAAAAAAAGAGATGTTGAGGCCCTGCCAAAACATTTCTTTTTTTGCATAAATAGAGAGCTATAAAAACAACCTTGAGCCCTTGAAACAATTGACAGAAATAGCGTTGCGTAGTATAATAAAAACGTATAAAAGGAGATATAGATTGGAACCAATAGCACTCATCATATTAGCAGCACTATATATAATTTTAATAGCTGCAACAATTATAAATAATAAAAGAAGAAAATCAGAATTATCAGAGCAGTTAAAAGATTTGACTTTAAATGTTAATAAGACCGCAAAGACAACTTTGATAAATTCACCATTTCCGTTAATCATTATCGAAGCAAACGGAAATATAATTTGGAGAAGTGAAAAGTTCAATAATGAATTTAAAGATTTAAATAAAGATAATTTAGAATTGATGGCATTGTTAAGCAACATTAAGCAAATAGCGGTATCAAAGAAAAACTCTATGGAGAAAAAACAAAAAGGCAAAATAGAAATAGAGTTTGATATAAATAGAAGAACTTATAAAATATTAGGAACTTACATTAAAACAAACAAAGATGAAAATAATGATTACACATTTATATTATATTTTATAGATCAAACAGAGATAAAGAAGCTTCAAGAAAAAGAAGAAGAAACAGAAATAAACATAGGAATGATTTCAATAGATAATTATGATGAAATAAATCAAAGGTTATCAGGAGAAATAAAATCACAAGTAATTGCTAAAATAGAACAATGCATCTATGAATGGGCATTAAGCTATTCAGCATTAGTTGTAAAGGTAGAACGTGATAAATTCTACGTAGTCATTGATAACAAAAATTTAGAAAATGCAAAAAAAGATAAAATAAACATTTTACAGCAAATTAAGGAATTACCGATATTGGATGGGATACAAGCAACATTGAGTATTTCATTTTCAAAAGATGGTGAGACACTTGATGAAAAATATAGGTCTGCCCAAGCCGTACAAGAAATTGCATTGGGTAGAGGTGGCGATCAAGCAATAATAAAACAAAATCAAAAATATGAATTCTTTGGTGGTAGAACCGAAGAAGTTGAAAAAAGAACCAAGGTTAAGGCTAGAACAGTAGCTTCAGCATTAGTTAAATTAATAGAAGAATCAGATCGTGTCTTAATAATGGGACATACTAATAGTGATATGGATGCCATAGGTTCAGCACTTGGAATATATAGATTAACAAAAACTTTAAATAAAGAAGCAAATATAATAGTCGATTCAAAAGCAGTTGGAATATTAAGTTTCTTAGAGACAATAGAAAATGATAAAGAATATATTGGATGTGTAATAAATGGTGAAACTGCATTAGAGAAAATGACAGATAACACTTTATTAGTAATTGTAGATACAAACAAGGTAAACTATGTGGAATCTGTAAAAGTATTAGAAAATGCAAGTAAAATTGTAGAAATAGATCATCATAGAAAAAGCACAGATTACATTAAAGACACAGTATTAAGTTTTCATGAAGTATACGCATCATCAGCTTCGGAGTTAGTAACAGAAATAATACAATATTCTCCAATTAAAATAAAATTAACACCAATTGAAATTGAAGCACTATATGCAGGCATCATGCTGGACACAAAAGAATTTACATTTAAGACAGGTGTAAGAACTTTTGAAGCAGCTGCATACCTACGTAAATGCGGTGTTGATATAATAAAAGTTAAAAAATGGTTTCAAGATGATTTAAAAACATATCAAACAATATCAAATATAATTTCAAAAGCTGAAATAGTTAAAGAATCAATAGCAATATCAACATACGATGAAGATGAACTAAATACGACAATTGTAATAGCAAAAGCAGCAGATGAATTATTAACTATAAGCGGAATTAGCGCATCATTTGTGTTAGGGAAAACAGATGATATAATATATATCAGTGGAAGATCAATAGGAGATATAAATGTACAATTGATTTTAGAAAAATTAGGTGGTGGAGGTCATATAACATTGGCTGGTGCACAACTTTATGATATAACAATGGAAGAAGCTTTAGAAAAATTAAAACATGCAATAGATGAATATATGATAGAAAATTAAAGAAATAGGAGGAATTGAAAATGAAAGTAATTTTAACTCAAGACGTTAAAGGCGTAGGAAAAAAAGATCAAATATTAGAGGTTAATGATGGTTATGCAAGAAATTTTTTAATTCCTAAAAAACTAGGCGTACAAGCATCAACAGCAAATCTAGCATTATTAAAATCAAAACAAGATTCAAGAGATTTTAAAAGACAAGAAGATAAAAAAGAAGCAGAACAAATTAAAGAAAAGCTAGAAAAAATAAGATTGGACATAAAAGTTAAATCAGGAGAAAATGGAAAAATCTTTGGTGGTGTAACTTCAAAAGAAATTTCAGATGTACTTAAAGATAAATATTCAATTAATATCGATAAAAAGAAAATTGAATTAAAAGAAACAATTAAAACAGTAGGAATTACTACAGTCGATATAAAATTATTCGAAGGTGTTATCGGAAAAGTAAAGGTAAATGTAATTCCAGAAAAATAGGAGGCATAAATGGAATTAGGTAAAATACCACCACATGATATTGAAGCAGAGCAAGCCGTACTAGGTTCAATGCTTACAGATAAAGAAGCAATAGTTTCAGCCATTGAAGTATTAAGACCAGAAGATTTTTACAGAGATGATAATAAAACAATATTTAAATCAATCTCAAACATTTATGCTAAAGGCGGAGCCGTAGACATTATTACTGTTAAAGATGAACTTACAACAATGGCTAAACTAGAAGCAATTGGTGGGCTTCAATATTTGGCAGAATTACCAGAAAAAGTCCCAACAACAGCAAATGTTGAAAAATATATAAAAATAGTTGAAGAAAAATCATTATTAAGATCATTAATAAAAGATGCCAATAATTTATTAGATTTAGGATATAGTCAAACAGAAGATTCAACAAATATTATAGAATCTGCACAATCAAAAATGTTTGATATGCTACAAAGAAAAAGCCAAAAAGGATATGAAGAAATTTCAAAAATTCTAAGTAGTTCATTAGAAGAAATCAGTAAATTATCAGCAAATGACGCAAAAATAAGAGGAACATCAACAGGATATCCTGATTTAGATGAATTGTTATCAGGATTAAAGAAAACAGAGTTAATTCTATTAGCAGCCAGACCAGCCATGGGAAAATCAGCATTTGCGTTAAATATAGCAACAAATGTAGCATTAAGAGCAAGAGTACCAGCTGTAATATTCTCGTTAGAAATGTCAAAAGAGCAATGTGCACACAGAATTCTATGTTCACAAGCAATGGTTGATAGTAGGGATTTTGAGAATGGAAATTTACAAGATAAAGATTGGCAAAAGATAGCTGTAGCATCAGGTGAAATCGCAGAATCAGCAGGGATATTTATAGACGATACACCAGGTATTACAGTTGGAGAAATAAGAGCAAAATGTAGAAAATTAAAATTAGAAAAGAACATTGGACTAATAGTAATTGACTACTTACAATTAATACAAGGAAATACTAGAACAAATAGTCGTGAACAAGAAATTGCAGAAATAAGTAGATCATTAAAGATTATAGCAAAAGAAGTAGATGTTCCAATAATTGCACTATCACAATTATCACGTGCACTAGAAGCAAGAGAGAATCATCGTCCAATGCTACAAGATCTTCGTGAATCTGGTTCAATAGAGCAAGATGCAGATATAGTAATGTTCATATATAGGGACGATTATTATCGCAAAGATGAAGCACCACCAACAAATATTGCAGAAATTATAGTTGCAAAAAACAGAAGTGGTCCATTAGGCAAAAGAGAATTATTATGGATGCCTAAATACACAAAATTTGCTAGTATGGAAAAGAGATATGGCTAAAAGATTAGATATATTAGAAGAAAAATTTTTAAATACAATTAAAAATAATAATTTAATAGATGAAAATGAAGTAATAGTTGTCGGGGTATCAGGTGGCCCCGATTCTATTACTCTTTTAGAATGCTTAAAAAAATATCAAGAACAATTAAAAATAAAAAAGATAGTAGTTGCACACATAAATCACTTAATCCGTAAAGATTCCACAGAAGATGAACAATATGTGGAAAGCTATTGCAAGAAAAACAACATAGCATTCTATGCAAAGAGAATTGAAGTAGAAAAAATTGCAAAGGAAAACAAAAGAGGAACAGAAGAAACTGGTAGGGAAATAAGATATCAATTTTTTGACGAAATAATGGAGAAAGAACAAGCTACTAAAATTGCGATCGCACATAACATGAATGATAATGCAGAAACGGTCTTATTGAATTTAATAAGAGGAACTGGAATGTATGGGCTAGAAGGAATACAGCCGATTGAATATAATAAATTCATAAAGCCATTAATTAATTGTCAAAGAAAAGAAATTGAAGAATACTGTAAGAAACATCAATTAAATCCTAGAATTGATTCAACAAACAAAGAAAATATATACACAAGAAATAAGGTTAGAAATTTAATCATTCCTGAGCTAGAAAAAATAAATCCAAATTTAATTAAAACACTCCAAAGAACAACGGAAATAATAAAAGAAGAGAATTTATATATAGAAAAACAGGCACAAAATCAATATAGAAAACTTGCACATATAAATAAAAATCACATTGAATTCGATTTAAAAGAAATCAAAAAAGAAGATATAGCAATTCAAAAAAGATTGATAAATAAAGCTATTTCAGCACTTTCTAAATCTCAAAATAATGTATCAAAAGTAAATATTGATGATGTTATAAAAATGATCGAAAGAAATGTTGGAAATAAAACAATAAAAATAAATAAAAAAATAGAAATTTTAATAAAAAATAAAAAAATTTTTATCAACTTAGTGCATTAAATCCGTAAGAAAAAGTCAATATTATCAATGCTTTCAAAGAAAAAACTTTGTAAAAAACTATTGCAATAGCAAAATTAATATGCTAGATTTTTAAATAGATAAAACAAAGGAGAAAATCATGAGTAAAGTAAAAACTGGTTTATTATGGTTAGTAATTATAGTACTAGTTGCATTTTTGGTACCAGCTGTATCAAATCCAACAAGTAATAGAATTACATATGCAGACTTAATAGCAAAAATAAAAAACAAAGAAGTAACAGATGTTGCAATATCTTATGATAAAGAAACAGCAAGAGTAAAATTGAAGAATGATGAAACTGTAAAAAGAGTGAACATTTCAGACATTGAAAATTTAATGACAAATTTAAATGAATCAATGCAAGAAGGAACAGTAAAAGTTAGTACAGACAATCAACCATTCTTAGAAACAATATCAAATTGGATATTACCAATATCTTCAATAATTTTAATATTCTTGTTATGGACAATGTTAATGTCATTCACAACAATGCGCCAAGGAGGAGGCCAAGGTGGCCAAGTATCATTTGGAAAAAGCAAAGCAAGAATGATAAATCAAGAGGATAAAACAAAATTAACATTCAAAGACGTAGCAGGAATTGACGAAGAAAAAGAAGAATTAGAAGAAGTAGTAGAATTCCTAAAAAATCCTAAAAAATTCACAGATATGGGAGCAAGAATCCCAAAAGGTGTATTATTAGTAGGACAACCAGGAACAGGTAAAACTTTATTAGCAAAAGCAGTAGCAGGAGAAGCTGGAGTACCATTCTTCTTTATAAGTGGTTCAGACTTCGTGGAAATGTACGTTGGTGTAGGTGCATCAAGGGTTAGAGATTTATTCCAAGAAGCAAAAAGAAATGCACCATGTATAATATTTATAGACGAAATTGATGCAGTAGGACGTCAAAGAGGAGCCGGAATTGGTGGAGGACATGATGAAAGAGAACAAACATTAAACCAAATGTTAGTTGAAATGGATGGATTCTCAGCAAACGAAGGTGTAATCGTATTAGCAGCAACAAACAGACCGGATGTATTAGATAAAGCTTTATTAGACCTGGTAGATTTGATAGACAAATAGTTGTACCACCACCAGATGTAAAAGCAAGAGAACAAATATTAGCAGTACACAGCAAAAAGAAGACATTTGCAGAAGATGTTGATATGAAATTAATTGCAAAAAATACATCAGGATTTGTAGGAGCAGATTTAGAAAACTTATTAAACGAAGCAGCATTATTAGCTGCAAGACAGGACCATACAGCAATTGAACAAAAAGATATTGAAGATGCAATGGTAAAAGTAACAATGGGACCTGAAAAGAGAACAAGAGTAAGATCAGATAAAGAAAAAAGATTAGTAGCATACCACGAAGCAGGACATGCAGTAGTAAGTAAATTCTTATCAACACAAGATCCAGTACATGAGATATCAATCATTCCAAGAGGAATGGCAGGTGGTTATACAATGTATAGACCATCAGAAGATAAATCATTTATCTCAAAAACAGAGATGGAAGAACAAATAATCTCACTATTAGGTGGTAGAGTAGCTGAAGAGTTAGTTATAAAAGATATCTCAACAGGTGCAAGTAATGATATTGAAAGAGCAACAGCAATTGCAAAATCAATGATAACTAAATATGGAATGAATGAAAGATTAGGAACAGTAACATATGGTTCAGAATCACAAGAAGTATTCTTAGGCAGAGATTTAGCACAGGAAAAAACATATTCTGAAGAAACAGCAGCAATAATTGATGAAGAAATCAAGAAAATGATTTCAAAATCATACCAAAGAGCAAAAGAATTGCTAGAACAAAATATGGATAAACTTGATGCAGTTGCAACAGTATTAATTGAAAAAGAAAAAATAACTGAAGAAGAATTTAATCAAGTATTTGATCAAAATTAATAAAAGGAGCATTAGCAAAAGCTAGTGCTTTTTTAATGCCTAAAAGTTTATAAATTAGAACAATTAAAATTCACAAACCTCAATGAAAATTATGTTGATTTTAAGCTCTAAAATATGCTAAAATTTAATAAATCAAAAGAAAAATGAGGAAAGATAATGGTCAAAAAAATATCTTCAAAAAATAAAAATAATAAACTAAAGATAGTATCAAACAATGAAAATATAAAATCTTCAACAGCCAGACTGAGATTTATAGTATTTGCAGTATTGTGCATATTTACAATATTAGTGGCAAGAATTATATATATAGAATTTTTTTATGTGGTTGATGGAAAAAAGTTAAAGGAAAAAGCATATTTACAATCAACACAAAATAAAATTTTAACAGCAAAAAGAGGAACAATATTTGATAGAAATGGAAAAACACTAGCATTAAGTGCAGATGTAGACACTATTACAGTAAATCCAGCATATTTAAAAATAAAGAAACATGGAGTACTTGATCAAGAGGCAACAAATGAAAAAATATCAAAAATTGCAGACAAAATAGTAGAATTATTCAGTGTCGAAAAAGAACCAATTTTAAATAAATTAAAAAGCAATAGACCAACAGAGACTCTAGTATCAAAAGTAGAGAAAAATAAAATTGATGAATTAACAAAATGGTTAAAAGAAAATAAATATACAGCAGGAATAAATATCGACCCAGACACAAAAAGATATTACCCATATAACAATTTAGCATCACATGTTATTGGATTCGTAGGAGCTGATAATCAAGGATTGGAAGGAATTGAAAACAAATATGATGTAACATTGAGAGGAAAAGAAGGAAGATTAACAACAGCAGTTGATGTAACAAGGGATGAAATTCCAGACAATCACCAAGAATATATAGCACCAGAAAACGGAAGTAATGTATATTTAACAATAGATTCAAACATTCAAATAATCGCAGAAAAATATTTAAAGCAAGCAGTAGAAGAAAGTAAAAGTGATAAGGGTGGAAATGTCATAATAATGAATCCGACAAATGGAGATGTTTTAGCAATGGCCACATATCCAGACTACAACTTAAATACACCAATGACAATAACCACGATGAAACAAGAAGAATATAATAAATTATCAGCACAGGAAAAAACAAATAAATTATATCAAATGTGGAGAAACAGAGCAGTAGTTGATACTTATGAACCAGGATCAACATTCAAAACAATAACTGCAGCAATTGCCTTAGAAGAAAATTTGGCAGAAACAGATACACCAGGAGACTTCAATTGTATTGGTTATGAAGAAATAGCAAATACTAAAATAAGATGTACATCAGTAACGGGACATGGAAAGGAAACATTAAGACAAGCATTAGAAAATTCATGTAACCCAGCATTAATGCAATTAGGCAGAAGAATAGGCGCAGGAAAATTCTATAAATACTTAAAAGCATTTGGAATGTTTGAAAGTACAGGAATAGATTTACCAAGTGAAGGAAATAGCACTTTTTGGGCAGAAAACAAAGTAGGGCCAATAGAATTAGCCACAATGTCATTCGGACAAAGATTCAAAATAACACCAATGCAAATGTTAAGAGCTGCATCAGCACTTGCAAATAATGGAGAATTAGTAACACCGAGGTTAGTGAAACAAATAGAAAACACAAATACTGGAACGGTTACAGAAACAAAAGTTGATAATGTAAGGAAAGTAGTATCCAAAGAGACTTCTGATAAAATAAGAGATATTATGCACTCAGTAGTAGAAAATGGTGGTGGAAAGAACGCACAAGTCAAAGGATATGAAATAGGAGGAAAAACAGGAACTTCAGAGGCGGATCCAAATCATCCAGAAGAAGGATATGTATCATCATTCCTAGCGATTGCACCAGTTGAAAATACTAAATTAACAGTATTATTAACACTATACAAGCCGCAAGTTAAAAATCACTATGGTGGACATATTGCAGCACCAGCGGTAGCACAAATGTTGAATGAAATCCTACCATACTTAAATATTCCATCAAATATATCAACAGAAAATACACAATCAGCAAATATAACAGTACCAAATGTAACTAATAAAAAAGTATCGGATGTAAAAAATCAGTTAAAAGATTTAAAATTACAACCTGACACAAAAGCTTCTGATGATGAAATTGTTAAAGAACAAGTACCACCATCAGGAACAAAATTAATGGAAAACGGAATTGTAAAATTATACACAAATGAATATAATACAAGAGTATCAAAAGAAGTACCAAACTTAAAAGGCAAAACATTACAACAAGCAAAATCAGAATTAGCTGCAAGAAATTTGAATATTTCAGCAGAAGGCACAGGTGAAATAATTTCACAGGATATAACATCTGGAAAGCAAGTAGACGAAGGAACAGTAATAAGAGTTAAATTACAAGAAAAAATATCGAATTCACAACATTAAGGAAAATTTATGAATATTTATGAAGAAACAAAATTTATAATGAAAAAATACAATGTTCACGCAAACAAGAAATTGGGACAAAATTTCTTGTTTGATGAACAAGCATTGGACACTATTGCGAATGAAGTAACAACAGAAGATACAATAATTGAAATAGGTCCAGGACTTGGAACATTAACAGCAATACTATTGCAAAAAGCCAAAAAGGTAATAGCAGTAGAATTGGATCCAAACATGGTAGAAATTATATCTGAAAGATTCAAAATGTATGACAACATTGAAATAATAAATGAAGATATACTTAAATTAGATATAAACAAATTAGCCCCAAAAGCAAAAGTTGTAGCAAATTTGCCATATTACATAACAACATCAATAGTAACAGAATTAATAAAAGCAAATATAACAGATATAACAATCTTAATTCAAAAAGAAGTAGCTGAAAGAATATGCGCAAAACCAGGTGATAAAAAGGCAGGAGCAATAACATATTTCGTAAATTACTACGCTGATGCAGAAATAGTAGCAAATGTATCAAAGGACTCGTTTATTCCAGCGCCAGAAGTAGAATCCTCAATAGTGAGAATTAAAAAAATACCAGAACCAAGAATTAAGGTGAAAAATGAAGAATTATTATTTAAATTAATAAAAGAAAATTTTACCAAGAGAAGAAAAACAATAACAAATTCTTTATCACAAAGTATTCCAAAAAATAAATTACTTGAAATACTTTCAGAATTAGGCCTTCCAGAAAGTACAAGAGGCGAAGAATTATCATTGGAAATATTTGCAAAAATTGCCGATTTATGCTAAAATTAAAAACAGAAATGAATAGAAAGGAGTGAACTATTGAATCAAATATTAATATCATCTAAAGTGTATGTAACAAAAGAATTAAAACGAAAACAAAGAATATACCAAACAATATTTTTAATATCAATATTGGTTATAGTCTCACTTTTAGTTTATTATTTTATTGCAGAAAAACAAAAAAATGAAGAAGAATTAGTATCACAAGATATTAGAAGTCAGCTAGATGCATCACCAAAAGAAAAAGATGATACATTGATCACAGATAAAGTAATGGTTGTAGCATTAAATTCAGACGAAGATGTATCAGACCAATATGAAGAACATGTTGAACTAGAAAAACCAGATTTAACTACATCAGCTTATAAAACAGTATCAGATACAAATCAAAAAACTAAAAAGATAAAAGCCACAAATGGCCAAACATACGAAACAGAAGCAATACTAGAATATCCAAGATTAGGTATAAGCTATCCAATATTATCAGAGCAAAATGAAAGTTTATTAAAAATATCATTATGCAAATACTGGGGACCATCACCAAATCAGGTTGGAAATTACTGTATCGTAGGTCATAATTACGCTAGTGGAAAAATGCTTGGTAAAGTACTTGGAGCCAAAATAGGCGACACATTTACACTATCCGACATTAATGGAAATACAATTACATATAAAGTATATGATATTTACAAGGTAGATCCAGATGATGTAAGATGCACAAGCCAATTAACAAATGGAAAAAAAGAAGTAACATTAATAACTTGTAAAGAATATGGAACAAAAAGATTAATAGTAAAAGCAAGAGCTATATAAAATTAATTATTCATATTGACAATCAATTCTAAAATAAGGTATAATGGACAAGTATTTAGGTGAAATATATTCCCATACAATAAGTTTTATTACTGGAAGGAGGGGAAAAAGAGATATGGCAGAGATTAGAGTAACTAACGGAAATATAGAAGATGCAATAAAAAGACTTAAAAGACAATGTGCAAGAAATGAAATTTTACAGGAGGTACGTAAGAGAGAATCTTATGAAAAACCAAGTGTAAAAAGAAAGAAAAAGTCTGAAGCAGCTAGAAAAAGAAAATTCTAAAAACAAGGAGGTGATTTTGTAAAAAATTGCCTCTTTTTTATATAAAATAAAGGTAGGAAAATAAGTGAAAATAAGAAAAATAGAAACAAAAAAATTTAAAACAAACGTATATGCACTATATTTAACAATTCCATTAACAAAAGAAAATGTAACATATAATGCTTTAATACCAACAGTATTAAAAAGAGGATGCGAAAAGTATAATAATCAACTAGAAATTAGTAAGAAATTAGAAGAAATGTATGATGCAACTTTTGGAATAGGAATAGCAAAAGTAGGAAACAACGAAGTATTAAAATTTTATATAGAATCATTAAATAATAATTATCTACCAAACAATGAAGATTTAAGCAAAACATCTATCGAAATGCTTATAAATATTGTAATGAAACCATATTTAATAAATGGAAAATTTGATGAAGACTATGTAAGCCAAGAAAAAGAAAATTTAAAGAAAGTTATCGAATCAAGGAAAGATAATAAAGATACATATGCCACAAACAGACTATTAGAAGAAATGTTTAAAGAAGAGCCGTATGGATTATACAAATTTGGAAATATAGAAGAAATTGATAATATAACAAGTGAAAAACTATATGAAAAATATAAAGAATTGATTAAAAATGCTGAAAAACATCTATACATTGTAGGGGATGTTGAAAATCTAAACATCCAAGAATATCATATTGATGAAGAAGAAATAAAAATAACAAAAGAATTTCCAATAAAAGAGCAATTAGAAGAAAAAATAGTAAAAGAGCAAATGGACATAACACAAGGAAAATTAGTAATAGGTCTAAATACTCCAAATGAAAATAGAGAAATAATTGCCTTATACAATACAATACTAGGTAAAGGCGCTAACTCTAAATTGTTTTTAAATGTAAGAGAAAAAGAAGGTCTTGCATACTCAGCAGGATCAACGTATTTAAAAAGAAATAATGCAATTATAATATCAACAGGAATTGAAGTTTCAAAATATAATAAAGCAGTAGAAGTAATAAAGAAACAATTGAAAGACATGCAAGAAGGAAACATAACTGAAAAAGAAATAAAAGACGCAAAACAATTTATAAATGCAGGATTAAATTTAATAAATGAATCAAGCGAAAACATGATAGAGTACACATTTGACAAAGAATTATACAATGAAGAAATAGATATTGAAAAATATCGTAAAAGCATAGAAAAAATAACAAAAGAAGATATAGTTGAAATAGCAAAAAAAATCAACATTGACACAATATACTTTTTAGGAAATTAATGAGGTAGAAAGAATGCAAGAAATAAAAAATAACTTAATAAAAGAAAAAGTATTTATTGAGGAATTAGATAACGGAATGACAATAATGATAATTCCAAAGCATGAAACAGATAAAAAATACGTGATTTGGGGATTTAAAATAGGATCAAACGACAATCATTTCATAGATCCAATAACAAACCAAGAAATAATTGTTCCTGATGGAATAGCCCACTATTTAGAGCATAAAATGTTTGAAAATGAAAGTGGTATCGACAGTTTAATGGCATTGATGTCATTAGGACTAGATGCAAATGCGTATACTACAAATGATCACACAGCATATTTGTTTTCAGGAACAGAAAATTTTTATGAAGGCCTAGATGAACTAATGGATTATGTTCAACACCCATACTACACAGACGCAAATGTAGAAAAAGAAAGACCAATAATAGGTCAAGAAATAGGAAAATACGATGACATGCCACCATGGAAATTGTACATAAACGCAGTCCAAAACATGTACCACAACAATACAGTAAGAATTGATACAGCAGGAACGGTTGAAACAATAAGCCATATAACAAAAGAAAATTTATATTCATGCTATAACACATTCTATAATCCAGCCAACTCAATAATGTGCATAAGTGGAGACTTTAATCCAGAAGAAATCATAAGCGAAATAAAGAAAAGGTTAATTCAAAAAGAAAAAATAACATCAATTACAAGAATATATCCAGAAGAACCAGAAACAATATATAGAAAAATAAAAGAAGAAAAAATGGATGTAAACATGCCATTATTCATGATAGGATTTAAAAATAACTGCAAAGACAATAAACTAAAAATGGCCATAGCATCAGATATCATATTAAATTCAATAATAGGTAAATGTTCAGAATTATATCAAGAACTATATAACAATGGCGATATAATGTCAGAACTTGAAATTGAAAATGAATTTTCAACCAATTATTCACATGTTCTAATTGCTGGAGAAACTAAGAATCCAAACGAAATCTCAAACAAAATCATTAAAGCCATAGTAAACTCTAAAATTACTGAGGAACAATTCGAGCGTAGCAAAAAAAGAGTATATGGTGAATTAGTAAAAGAATTTAATGATGTAGAAGACATAGGCAGACTATTTTTACAATCAGCAATTAAAGGCTTCAACGGCTTTGACTACATAACAGAATTAGAAGATATAACTTTTGAAGAAATTCTAAGATATCAAAAAGAAATTTTTAAAGAAGAAAATTCAGCTATATCAATTATAACAAGTAAATAATATCACAAAAAAGACTTTTTAATGTTAATAAATTAAGTAGATATTAAAAATTGAGTAAATATTAATATTTTGTTTGATTTAGTTTAACTTATTGTTTGTTTCGCTAACCATGGGGGAGTTAATACTCCTCCATTTTTTATAAAAATTCAAGTATATTAAACATAAAAGTAATAAAACACATAAATTATTAAATAAATAATTGACAAAACTCAATGATTTGTTTATAATAAATTTATAGATACAATCTAGTAGGAGGAGATTTTTAATGAAAAAAACTACAATGAATAAAATTATGAAAATTGTTACAGTATTAGCAATAATCGCCATGATTGCAACAATGATGTCAGCAGTATTTGCAGGAGGAGCATCAGATGTAATTGGCAATTTACAAGGTGATACAAGTGCAGCATCAGGAATAACAGGAATTATTAAAAATATAATTGGAATTGTTCAAGTAATTTGCTACGCAGCAGCAATAATCATGTTAATAATTTTAGGTGTTCAATTTATAACAGCATCACCAGAAGGAAAAGCTACAATTAAGAAATCAGCTATCCAATATGTAATTGGAGCAATAATCGTATTTGCAGCAGGAACTTTATTAGGAATCATTGCAAACATGTCAAATTCAGCAATATCAAATAACGCAAAATAATAAAAAAAGTACCTCGATTTTTAAAATCGGGGTTTATTTTTTTGCTTTATTGTTAATTATGTTGAAATATGATAATAATATCTAGTATAATTACTATAATGTGAATATAGTGAGGAGAATATTTATGAAAAAAATCATACATATTATATTTATAATAATGATTATAATCGTATTGAATAATACAACAATAAAAGCAAAGGATGAAGATCCTAGGAAATACATACCAACGAAATCTCAATCATCTATATATAAAATAGCTAAAAAAGGAACTGGGTCAGAAGGATCATCAGATTTAAATTTAGATGCATTGG
>JABCOX020000053.1 GCA_013333395.2 Clostridiales bacterium
ATTTATGTAAAAGGCTATAATAGAGAAGAAGCTAATATAGCAACAAATAATTGCGTTATGGTGAGATATCCTTATATGAAAATCAAAAGTTTTTTAGGAATTTCTAGTATACCTTGTTCTGCACTTTGTATTATAGAAGATAATTCTTTAAATAAACTTTTGAAAGATATCGAAAATCCACAACACACAGATTGGTTTACAAATATAGATGATGTTGGATTAAGAAAAGAATTAAAAAATATCATCAGTCAAATGAAACAAACAATTGGGGAATATATTATTGAAGTATTAACTTCTAATGATGTTGAAAAATTAGATGTAGAAGGAGCAGGAGATTTCTTACCAGAAAACAATGATGAAAATAGTGAAATCTTAGGTGGAGAGCAGCTAGATAGTGTGATTAAAGATATACCTAAAATAGTTAAAAAAATCAAAAACAAGAAATACTCAAGAAATCCAGTTGTTAATGCTGATGAACTAAGTGGAATAGGACCAGATATCGGTGGAATAGAAGAAAGTGACGAAGATACAGATACCGATGTAAATAACGGTCACAATAAAAGTGGAGGTGGTCAACCTCATGAAGGAAATGAAAATGCAACAACAAACGATGATGAAGATAATGATATTTTAAAACATGTTCCATTAACGGATATAAAGAAAGTATTTTTTGTATCAAACAAAAATGATGGAGAATATGTAACATTTATCAATTCTAGTTATGAAGAATATGACTGTGAACTAGAAATGAAATATTATGATGATGCTAATAATGAATATTCTGCTCAAATAAGTGAATGTAAAGTAGAAAATGAGCCTGTAGATGTGAAGGATGGTAAAGCTGTACATTTTAAAATTAAGATAGGAAAAAATAAAATAGTAGTTAAAACCAATTTAACTGATTATTATAAATGTGAGGTGAAGTTGTATGCAAATAGGTAATAAATTATTTCCATATCCAACATTAAACAATGATGGATTAAGAAGTTGTTTTAAAGAAACAACATATTCATTTGAATGTGTTGATTCAAATGATGGAAAAAATTATCTTTTGGAGAATGCACATATTGAAATAAACAACGATAATATAAAAAAAATGATAGAAAATGAAATGCTTGGAGTTGGATTAATTGTCGAATGTTCTGCTACAGTATATAGAAAAATGTTTGAAATCGGATTAGAACCTAAAAATATAAGTATTCCTATAGGTGAGTTAAGAGATAAAGTAGTAATATCATGCTACGTATATGCAAAAAAGGATATAGATTCGTATTTTGATAATGATTTTTTAGAAGAATATAATGGATATACATTTAAAATAGAAAAAAATGATATTATTGCTATTGATGATGGATTTACTGCAATTATAGATTATGATGAAGATGTTGATAAAAAAGTATCATCAATTTTCCAAATAATTAGAGACAGATCAACTGATGCAATGGGAATAGAAATGAAGACAAAGAAAATTATTATTACTTTGCCAGATAATGAATTTAATAATTATAATAGTTTGAGAGCAACAGATAATTATCAAAATATTATATTTGCAATGATGGCTATACCAGCATTAGAATACTGTTTAAAAGAATTACAGGATAGAGTTAACTTTGATGAAGTAGATATAGATTCAATAGAGATGGATTATCAATGGTTTATATCAGTTAAAAATGCGTATAAAAAAATGTTTGATAAAGAGTTAACTGACGAAGAGTTTAAACAAATTGAAGTGACAAAAGTCTCACAGAAACTATTAAATGACGGCAATATAAATGCGATCAGAGATCTATTTGAAATTGCAACTAAAAAGAACTTAATTGGGGGTGAGGATGATGAATAAAATATATATTAGCTTTATTAAAGAAGAAACATTAGAAACTCTTTATAAGAATAGTGATGAAATTGCTGAAAAATTGATGATAAATAAAAATAATACAGATTGGTTAAAAGATATATATCGAGGAGAATGGTTTGAAGAAAAAAAGTATAAAATTAATGATTTTGAACTAAAAACGGATGACGATTATGAAAATGTTGATTTCGAGAATTCAATAATTTTATATGAAAACTTAAAAGAATTACCTAGGTATATATTAACAGATGAAAGATTCTGGCTATGGATATTATTTACTAAAGGTTATAAAGCAGCGTTACAAGCAATGAAAATCAACTCTAAAAAAACATTCGAACAACACTGGTTATTTAAAGAAGGAAAAAGAAGAGGTTTGTTTTTTAATGTGTTAGCCAGATGTTACTTGAGAGTTGCATTCACTATAGATGAAAGTAATTCAGATCCTTATTGGCTAACAAAATTTGCAATAGAAAAACCAGAAAGATTTAGAACATTAAGTTGGAGATCTAGTTCAAGTGAAAAAACTATTGTAATAGGTGCTTTGAAAGCAGAGAAAGATATTGTTGATGAATATAAAGATATCATTGATGTTGATAAAATCAATTATAATGATGGAAAAGCTACAATTTATTCTGAAATATCAAAGAAGATATCTTTATATGGTAGTGTTAGACTATTAGATGCTATCTCAGAAGAAGATATATATAAATATGTTTATGATAGTATGAAGCAAATGGTCGAAGAAGAAATTAATAAATAGAATATGAAAGAAATTTAGGGAAATCTGAATTTCTTTCTTTATTTTTTATATAAATTACGACACTTGTATAGAAATAATATAGCTTTTATGGTATAGTAAGCTAGAAATGATAAGGCTTATAGGAGAATGTAATGAATAAAATAAGACCATTTATAAAATGGGCAGGCGGAAAAGGCTCATTGCTATCACAAATAAGTAAATTTTATCCAATTGAATTAATAAATGGTGAAATAGATACATATATAGAACCATTTCTTGGAGGAGGAGCTGTGTTAATTGATATTCTTCAAAAATATCCAATAAAAAAAGCATATGCTTTTGATATTAATGAAGATTTGATTAATGCTTTTAACTGTGTAAAAAATCACCCAGAAGAAATGATTGCTGAATTAGATAAAATTCAAAATGAATATATTCCATACAGTGAAAATAAAAGAAAAGAGTATTA
>JABCOX020000054.1 GCA_013333395.2 Clostridiales bacterium
AATTCTGAGTCTATTGATGAAGATATAGGAGATTCAATTAAAGCTCTGTCCAATTTTTTAAGTCTTGAAATAGTGTCTGTAGCGACTTTAGGGGAACTACCATTTTGAATCAACCAAGTTTTAAATATTGCTGTGTTCATGACTTAATGCTTCTCCCATGTTTTTAGTAATATATTGTAAAACATTAACCACAACTGAATTGCCAAATTGCTTATATGCTTGACTTGATGATGGATGAATTAAATATGAATCAGGATACCCCATAATACGAGCACATTCACGAGGGTGCAACTTCCTTGTTTTACCGTTTATTAAGTAACCACCTGTTTTAGAGAATACACCACCACCATATGCAGATAGAGTAATTGCAATTCCTTTAGGGCTGTAAATTCTTTCACCTTGTCCGCCTTTTCCGACGTTTCCAATTCTTATTGTCTTATTTGAATTTTCCTTGATTTCTATATCTTTTAACACCATATCAGCTCTATTTATTATAAGATTTGATACATCTTCATCAGGTAGTAACAAATCTTCTACAAATGTAGAAAGCTTAAAAGGTTTTGGAAAAGTGAAGTTCTTAATGTTCAAGTCTTTTCTAAAGCAAACCATGTATATACGTTCTCTCTTTTGAGGTATGCCGAAGTCAAGAGAATTTAAAACATCAGAGTAGAAGTCATAGCCTAAATCTACCATTGTATTTCTAACAACTTTTAATGTGTTTCCATTGTCATGAGATGCAAAATTTTTAACATTTTCCATGAAAACAACTTTTGGATTCTTAGCTTTTACAATTCTAGCTACATCAAAAAACAAAGTTCCTCGGCTATCTTCAAAACCTTTCTGTTTTCCACTAATTGAAAAAGCTTGGCAAGGGAAACCCGCACACAGAATATCATGATCTGGCACACTGTTTTCGTCAACGAGTGTAATATCACCTTCAGGCTTATCTCCAAAATTCATTTGATATACTTCCTGTGCATATTTATCCCATTCATTGGAGTAAACACACTCTGCACCAAAAGACTCTAGTGCAAGTCTAAATCCTCCTAGTCCAGCAAATAAATCTATAAATTTTAAACCTGTAAGATTTTTGTTTTTTACATCAATCATAAGAACCTCCTTCTTATAGCGCACTGCGCATTATTATTTTATATTATTATTTAATCTGTGTCAATAGAATGGTCTAAAAAAATATACTAAAGTATGATATAATAAACTATAGACTGAAAGAATAAATTGAATAGAGGTCATAGAAATGAAATTTAGTTATAAAAAATTGTGGAAATTATTGATAGACAAAGATATAAAACACAAAGATATAATTGATAAAACAGGAATTAGTAGAAGTACGTTTTATAAATTAAAGAAAGACGAAAATGTAACTACAGATGTGCTGTTAAAAATTTGTGAGGAACTTAATTGTGATATATCTGAAATTATGGAATGTATAGATTAGGGAGGAGTTTTATGTGGAAAGACAGTGAATCAAATATAGATTATATAGATTTTGAATATATTGCAGATTTAGTTAATGAAATAGTAACGGATGATAGTCTGCTTCCTGCTAGTATCGGTGTTTATGGCGATTGGGGAAGTGGAAAATCAAGTATTATGTCTATTAGCCAAAAAGCACTTTTAAAAAAAGATAATAATGCTTTGATAATAAATTTTAATTCGTGGTTATTTGAAGATTATGGAGATGCTAAGAATACAGTAATTAATTGCATATTAGATAAAATTGAAGAAAAAATAAAAGACGAAGAAACGTTGAAAGATAAATTTGAACACTTAAGAAAAAGTATTAGTGTTTTTGAATTATACACTGCACTAATAAAAAATTCTTCTACAATAATTTCTTCTATAATCAATCCGTTAAATATTGTTGAAATAGCTAAAAATACGAGTACAGATATTGCTGATAATATTGAGAGAATAAAAAATAGATATGAAGCAATTGTGTCTCATGAATCCTTAAGGAATGATGTAGCTAACTTTAGAAATGATTTTGGAAAACTAATAGAAGAGAGCGGTATTTCTAGAGTAGTGATTTATGTAGATGAAATGGATAGATGTTTACCAGATACAATTTTAGAGATATTTGAAGCTATGAGATTGTTTTTGTTTAATGGTAAAGTTGCTTTTGTATTTGGTGCTGATGAAAGACAAATCGCCTATGCGATTCGCCAAAAATATTCTGATAGTATTTTTGAGACAGAACATAAAATTAATATTGGTAAAGAGTATCTGGAAAAAATCATCCAATATCCAATAAGGATTCCTACAATGACAGTATCAGAGACGGAGATGTATCTAACATTGTTATTTTGTTCAAAAATACTAAATAACGAGCAATTTGAAATTTTGAAGAGTAATTGTATTAAACAATTTAGAAAAGATACATCAAAATTTCAATTACCAGACAATGTGCTTGAGTTTGATAATTCTGATGATATTTCGAGTTTTTATAGTCTATCAAGAAAAATATCGAATTTATTAAATAGTGGCTTAAATGGAAACCCAAGGCAATTTAAGAGATTTTTAAATGAGTTTGAAATGAGAAAAAAAGTTGCAAAGTTAAAGATAATTGATATTGATGAAAAAGTGCTTGTGAAAATGATGATGCTTCAATATGTAAAGCCAAATATATTTACTGACTTTATTGACTTGTATGGCAAGGGTAACTTGAATATGTGTTTAGGTTTGTACGAAGCCGTTGATGAAGAGCAACCCTCTAATAAAGAAGATAATTCAAAAAATAAAAGTAGCGATGAGAAGAAATGGAACGATGAGTGGTTTGAACGATGGATGAAAGAAGATCCTAGCATAAAAGAAGAAAATTTAGAACCATATTTTTATCTATCTAGAGGTGCTAATAATGTATTTAACTATTCGTCAAATATAAAATTATCTGAACCAGCCAGAAAGATTATTGATGCATATATGGGAGAAAATGATATTTTGATAGCTCAAGCAATAGATGAAATTAATAGTATTTCCGTTGTTGAATGTAATCTAATGGTTGAAGAGTTATACAATGCATTTATAACTGATAGTGCAAAGAAAAATATTAACGTAATTAAGGGGCTTGTAGAGATAGCATTAAATAAAAGAGAGTGCTTTGGAGCCGTGCTAAGCAAATTGAAATTAATGCCGGCTAGTAGCATTAATAGAGCAATGATCGTTCATGTTAGGGAGCTGAAAGAGATAGATAAAAATGAAATAAATACATTAATAACTACATGGGAAAATGATAATTCGAAACTGAAAAAGAGATAAGGAGGTAGAAATGGGTACATCAAGCTCGTTTAAAGGAAAAGTTGGTAACGCATTATTACCAAATGATTTTAATTCGGATGATGATATGCTGGATGAAAATATTGGTAATGAAGATTATAAAGATGATGATAAGAATACTACAGAAAATAGTATAAATTGGACAACTGCAAAGACATCAATGAGTAAGTATATTTCATCTTCAGGTAAGGTTGGTTCACCTAAAAGTATAGTAAGAAATTATATAAAGGCATCTGGTGGCAGTAGTAGATTAATATCTAATTCAAGTAATAGCAGAACTGCTGCATCCAAGATTGGCAATATACTAATAAGATTTACAACACAAGGAATTGGAAAAACTCTTGATGATATTGGTCTGTCGTTACAAAATCGTTCTTTGCCTGAAGCTATGTCTAGATTGGTTAATTATGTTCAGGATTCTGCTGTATCAAAGAATGATGTTGCAATAAGGACAGCTACGGCTAATACTTTTGATAAATTGATTGAATTAAAAGTGGATGATGACAGAGTGGATCAGTCTACTGCAACGGTACTTATGCAATATTTCATGGCTGATTTATTATGGCAACAAATGCTTATAGATTTTGGATACTCCTTTGAAAAATATGGAAATGATTTAAATATGTTAATAAAAGTTGAAGAGGAAATGAAGGAGTATATTAAGGCAAATGTAGAAGAAGCTTTTAGGCGAAACAAAGCTACATTTTTTTCGCAAGATATGTATGACGATATAATGAAAACTTGCTTAGAAATAATGGAGGAATAAAGATGAGAATATTTTGTAGTAACGATAGAAAAAGTAATCTTCCAGAAGGATATGATGAGCATATTGATATAAAGTGTAGGTCAGACATTGGATTTAATTTTTGGGATAAAGATTTGAAATTTGATGGTGGGTTTTCGAGCTTAGCTATAGATTTGCTGTATATTTCAATATTTGTTTTTGTGATGGATAGAAAAGTTCTAAGAAATAAACAAAATGACAATTGGTCAAGAACATTTGAATTGAATATCCCTGTTTGGGATGTTGAATTTTGGAATAGTCAAAAAGATTTATTACATGATATGGTTAGTTTTTTGAGTGCAGATAGTTGGCAGTTCACGTTCAGAAAAAAAGAAATATTAGACGAAAATGATTATTATAAAAGCAGTAAATATAAAAAAGCAGAGGCGAAATCTTATGATACAGTATGCATGTTATCAGGTGGATTAGATTCATATATTGGTGCAATAGATTTACTTGAAAAAAGGGAGAATAAAATTCTCTTTGTTAGTCATTATGGAGGTGGAAAAGGTACAAAAGGATATCAAGATATGGTTTTTGAAAGTTTGAAAAAAGAATACCTTTTAGAAGATAGAGACTACATACAGTTTTATGCAACATGCAAAAATGGTATGGAAGATACAACTAGAACCCGCTCGTTTATGTTTTTTTCACATGCAATAGCTTTAGCATATGCTTTTAATACTGATACAGAAATGTATATACCAGAAAATGGACTTATTTCTCTAAATATACCATTAACAGGAGCACGTTTTGGTAGTAGCAGTACGAGAACAACACATCCATATTATATGAAAATGTTGAGAAGCTTAATTAAAAGAATGAAGCTAGAAATATCAATATTAAATCCATATCAACTTAAGACAAAGGGTGAAATGGTATCGGAATGTAAAAATTTATCATTGCTAAAAGCGAATTATATAAATACTATGTCATGTTCCCATCCAGATGTTGGTAGATATAAAGAAGAAAGCGAGCCAATGCATTGTGGATCATGTATACCGTGCATAATAAGAAGAGCAGCTATATTTAAGGGGTTGGGTGTAGATGAAACAAAATTTAGAGATAATAAGTTAAATAAGACAGAAACCGCTAAATTAAATAAAAGTGCATTTTTACAAAAGTTAAGACGATTCAATGAAAATAGTGCGATTCTTGAAATACAAAAATCTGGAACTATAGAAGAAAATTTAGATGAAATTTCTGAAATGTATTGTCGTGGTATGGTAGAAATAGAGAAGTTTTTTAAGGAGGTTATTAGATAGTGCTTGAGATGATTGACTTTCATTGTCATCCAGATTTATATAATGACAATTTTAAGGTAATAGAGAAATCAAGGGAAAACAACTTTAAAGTAGTTGCTATGACCAATTTACCACAATTATACAGGAGGTATTGCGAAAAGTTTTCTAATGAAAAAACAATTAACATTTCATTAGGTTATCATCCACAATTGATTGAAGAATATCCAAATGAATTAAATATATTTTTGAAGTATGTGAAAGAAGCGAGTTTTATAGGAGAAGTAGGTTTAGATATTTCGTCAAAAAAAACAAATAACATTGAACTGCAAAAAAAAATCTTCGAATCGATAGTGCATGAATGTGCGAGAGTTGGAAATAAAATAATTTCTATTCATTCTAGAAAAACGGATGATATTATTTTTGATTTTCTAAAAAGGAGCAGCTGTATATATATAATGCATTGGTACACTGGAAATATAAAAAGACTTTTAAATGCTATGTCTAGTGATGATAATATTTATGCTTCCATTAATTCCGATATGGTGCATTCATATAATGGTAGAAAGTTGATAGAAGCAGTCCCATTATCAAGAATGGTGTTAGAAACAGATGCACCATTTACAGCTGAAACTAAGAATGAATATCCTAAACAAATATTAAATGAGATTGTAATTGAGATTGCTAAAATCAAAAAAATTGAAAGATTACAAGTATTAAAAACAATTAGCGATAATTCTCGTAAAATATTGTCAATACAGGAGAGATAGACTATCTCTCCATCTCATTACCCATATACTTCTCATAATTTTTCTGATTTGATATAGTTCTTTCATATCGGATTTTGCAGAAGAATACTCTTGCATTAGGGTATTCTTTTTTTTCGGTTGTATAATATTTAGCGTTGGTGAGAGAAAAAATTCTCTCCCAACGCTAAATTTTTACAAAAAAACGAAACAAACACCAAATCCTTGTTCAAGTTACGAAAACAAAAAAAGAAGAAAAAAATACCTGTTCTAATCTTAGTATAAAAGAAGTCTTAGGAATTAACGATATTCATACATTGAATCAAATCAATTTTCATCGTCAGTATTGGGGATTCTATATTACATACATAGATGATATAATATTCATAGAAAAAGAGTTTTCAACTCATACAAAAATATAAACCAAACCACTTTATATGGAGGAAGAAGAGAATGGGTCTTATAGCAAACTACAAATACCTAAGCGATAAAAACCTAAATGAACTTAAGGCTCTCTATACAGAAAATACCGAGTCTATTACAGATATAGAAGAGAACAATAACGATTTAGAAATATTACTTGATCTAGATAAGATGTGGGATGTCCTTCACTTTGTGCTTACAGGAACAAGTGCCAGCGAGCCTATAAAAAATAACTGCTTTAGTGAGGCTATATTGGGAATTTCACATATTGAAGAGGTTGAGGATTTCATAGCCTACACAGAAAAATCAATGATTAAAGATATTTTATTAGCCCTTGATAATTTTGATATAGAAAAAGCTATGGAAAGCTTCAGTATGGAAGAGTGTAAAAAGGCAAATATCTATCCAGATATTTGGGACTATGAAGAGGAAACTGAAGAGATAGAAGAAGAGATAATGGATTGCTTTCAAAATATGAAAGACTTCTACAGAAAAATATTAGAAGTAAATGGTAATGTACTTGTCACTATTTGCTAGAACATAAAAGTTAGTTGATAAAGACACACAGATATTTAAAAATTCGAAAGAAGGTGCTACAGTGAAGCACAGAAATATCAGAAGAGAATGTGAAGACCTATGGGCAAAAAACAAATATTATGTCCTAAGCAAATCACATAAAGTATACCTAGAGATAAGAGAATACTTGAAAGAAAAAGAAGTAGATATTACGCATCTAAACCAAAAAATAGAAAAAGTAAGGGAGATGGAAGAAAGTAAAAAAGACTTTAGCAATGCAGTCCTCCACGTGGGGGGATACTTCAAAAAAGAGGCAAGTGAAATTGAAAAAATAGAATTTTTTAAAAGACTGGAAGAATATATGGACGGTAAAAATGAGCAAAAATGTGTAGTTGAATACATCAATGTATTGCTAAATAAATACCCTAATAAATATTTACAAGAGTCAACCTTACTAAGAGGAGGAGAGTATCAATGAGTTACACAATATCTTTGTTTACTATCAATACAAAACAGAAAGAGCAAGAGTTAGACCAGCCAGACTTCTTTGAAAAGGAAGAAAATCTGGGAAAATTCACACCAGACCAGCAGGCACAACTGGAAGACCGTTTATTGAAATATAAGTATAAACATATAGGAAATACAGGTGATGGTAAAATATTTGAACATACTGATTTTGGTCAAGCTCTATTGACAGAGAGCGGCCTTTATTTTTCTACCTCAAACGACTTTGATTGCATTTTCGAAGTTGGAATGACAGCATCTGAATTTACGGATACTGGTGAATTTGCTAAATATGATGTGCAGGCAGGAGGATGGGAAGAAATATAAAATAGGAAGACTAAAACTATGAAAACAAAACTAATAAAAATAATAGCCCTAATCCTATTAGTAGCCACAAGCATCCTACTAGTAGCCTGTGCCAACACAAAAGAGGACCAGGCAAAGATAATCAGCTACCTAGACAGGAGGTTTGGCAAGGGAACATATACCATCAAACAGGAAAAATACCATACCCGCTGGTTTGTGACACTAAACCAGTATCCGGATATTAGTGTTTACTACACGGTTTCCCACGACCCCCTATCCATGAGCTCACCATACATATCAACCAACTTTGATGATGTATTTGGTCAGCTGGTGGTTAAGGACTTCAAGAAAACTACTAAGTTGGGCAAGGACGATATCCGCTATGACACTGATGTGGATTATGTATATTATGCAAGGTTGAATTCTATTGAAGACCTCAAGGCTTCTTATGATAGGATGATGGCCTTTGTTGACTTTATGCGTGACAAATACCCAATAATCCTTGAGGAAAGGTACCTGCATATAGATATGAGTATGAATGGCTTAGTTCTTAAGGGATTGACTGATGATGAAAAGTATGTAAGAGAGACTATTGTAAATGTAGAAAAGGGTCAGTTAAATATTAAGTCCTATGAGGACCTCTACAACGAATTAAAGCCAAAGTTAAAGACCCATAAGGATAAGCCAGATGGATTGACCATCCATGCTGATATTGGCAGGATCTTTATCTTGGGCAGTGATACATTTGAGGACTTCCTCTACAAGAGTCTTGACCTAGAGGGTGTGAAGGTTGAAGATTTAAAGGACCTTGTACTTCAGCCAGGGGAGACCAGTCCTACCTACGCCTTTAGGAGTCCTGATCAACACGATACAACACGTATATTTATAGAGGCAAAGAATTTGACAGATTCTCCTTGTGAATTATTTGATGCTACCCTAGTCAATGTTACTGTAGATGGTGGAGGGAAGATTTTTATTGATCCAAAGTGGGTTAAGCTTGGTTATGACAATATAAAGGATTGGAAGGACCCCTATGACCAGCTAAAAATTTCCCCACCTAGAACTGATGTGGAAAAGACAGAGGGGGTAAGCTATAAAAATACCAAGATACTTTTTGTAGAAAAGAGGTATTCTAAGGCAATTTCAAAGGTTGTATTTAGATATGAAAAATAGTTATGTGTAATGTGAATTACAGGAGGTTTGTATGAAAAAGCTTTATAGAGTGTTAATGATTGTTTTACCTATATTTGTTGGAAGTGCTTCACTGGTAAACCTAATATTCTATCTTTCAAACCAGAAAACTTTTATGAGTCTTATCT
>JABCOX020000055.1 GCA_013333395.2 Clostridiales bacterium
AAAAAAAAAGCAAATTTGTCTTCTTCTCTATTGTATACAATCTTGAAACCTATTATATTTGTATAAAAATGCAAGCTTTCTGCTAAATTAAAAACATCTAGCTCTGGTATCATTTGATTCCACTTCATTTATTTATGCTCCTCTTTTCTATATTTTTTCTATATTTTTTATTTACTTATCTTTTCTTATAATACCATAAAAAATCAGGGATGGCCCCTGATTTTTTATGTTTATTTTTTGTTAATATATCCTTCAAGTATATATACTGCAGCGATTGTATCTACAATACCACGTTTTTTATGATTATTTATATTTAAATAATTCATTGTTTTGTGTGCTTCAACAGTTGTTAATCTTTCATCAATTTTTATTACTGGTATTGTATTAAATCTTGATTTTAGTTTATGTATAAATTCATCTGTTTGTTTTGAACGTTCACTTTCTGTTCCATTCATGTTTATTGGATTTCCAATTACAAATGTATCTACTTCATATTCTTCAACTATTTCTGCTAATCTTCGTAAAATGACTTTATCACTACCGTTGTTATTTATTGTTTCTAGACCTTGTGCAGTTATTCCAAGTAGGTCTGTTATTGCTATTCCTGTCCTTGTTAAACCGTAGTCTATTCCTAATTTTCTACCCATATTTTTCCTATCAATTATTTAATATATGATTTTACTAATTTTTCTAGAAGCTCATCTCTTTCAATGTTTCTTATTAAGTTACGTGCTCCTTTATGACTTGTGATATATGTTGGGTCTCCTGATAGGATGTATCCTACTATTTGATTTATTGGATTATACCCTTTTTCTTGTAATGCGTCATATACTTGCTTTAATATTTCCTTTGTTTCTTCATTTCTTTCTCTTTCAAGATTGAAGCTGACTGTTTCATCTGTTACCATATTTTTTACCTCCATTGATCCTTACAATATAGTTATTGAATTGTCATCTGATTGATCTATAAATTCTTCCATACGTTTTAGCACTCCATCCAAAGATGTTCCTTTGTAATAACGTGATATTACTAATCTTATTCTTGGACTTACTGTTACCTTTGGTGTATTTTCTGAATCTTCTGGAACATTCATTATCTTAAAATCATCTGCTGCGGGTATTATCAATTTTTCTAATTGTGGTTTTATATTTTTTACATAGTCTGATACACCGTCTTTGTCTACACCTGAGAAGGCGATTACAAATTTTGGTCCCATATATCTTACAAATAGATATTCTTTTGCTAATCCTTTTTGTACTTCTTTTGAAACTACTGTAATTACATCATTTCCTGTTTTACGGCTAACTTGTAAATTTATTTGTGGTAAATTTACTAATTTAAACATTACTATTGCTGATGAACCATATTGATCTATTGTTTTTTTGCCAACACCACTATATAAGTATTCTACACTTTTTAATCCAGAAAATTCATCATCCCTTATTATATTTTCTAGTGTTGCTTGATTTTCTATAGTTTTTAACATTGTTACTATGTTATTTCTTACTACTTCTAATATTGTTGTATCAATCTTATCAAATTCGTGTGGTATACTTCCTTCAATTATCCAATATCCTATATATACGTTGTTTACGTATAGTGGGAAGAACATTGCACATTTGGCTCTTCCAAATTCACTTTTTTGGTATGGTAATTTTTCCATATCATTTTCTACAGTTATGTATTTAGAAGTTGCTGTTTTTATACTGTCTGCAAATATAGGAAAACTTTGAAGGTCTCTTAAAACATCCCAGTGTTTTTTATCAACATTTGATGCCTTTACTACATATTTTGATCCATCAAATATTACTATCGTAGAATATTTGATCATGTACTTACTGATTAATATGTCATTAATGGCTTCTAATTTTTCATTCACTGAAAGTTGTTCACCTAGAGTGTTCATAAATTCTTGTAGTATGCTTAAACTTGTTACTCTTTGATTTAGGTTAGTATATGTGTCTATTTTTTTATGTATTGAATAATTATAAACTAATAGTCCTAATACTATTGCTACTAAGAATATTATCACTCCTAATGTCATAAGATTCACCTCACTTTTATTATTTTCTTTTGTTAATAGTTCTTTTTCATTTTATTTAATGTGTCATTCATTTCGTTTGAATATAAATTATTGTTCATTAAATATTGGTTTGGATTAAATTCATTGTATTGTGTATTTTTATTTGGTTTTTCTGGTTCTTCTTTTTGTTTTTTGCCAGTTAATTTTCCTGCAAAAAATCCACGTTTTTTGCTTTTATTTTGAGCTGCTGTATTTATTTTAGCTAACTCAGGTGCTGTTCCATATATTATTGAAGCTAATTTATCCAAACTATTTAAGAATACTGTTGGATAACCATTTAATGTCATTTGACATGTTGCTATAACATCCATATATCTTGTATATGCTTGCATATCAAATGGTATTAATATTGCTGGTACATTTTTGCTATTGAATAACTCTTTTTGCAATGTCATTGTTGGCTCATTATATCTTGTTAATCCTTCAATAACTATTTCCGCTGGTAATCGTTTCATATTCATATATTTATTAATTATGATTCTTAATTTTTCTTCTTGTAATAAACCTTTGTCTTTTAATTCACTTAAGAACTTTGTTATTGGTTGTATTGTTAATGCATCCATTGATTGAACAACATATATTTCACTTGCATATGCAAAGAATTTCTCGTTTGTTTCAAAATCTGAATCCACTAAAATTATATCATAATTATGTGTTAATGTTGAAACTATCGCCTCAATATCTTCTGTTTTATTTTCTAAGCCTCCGTCTGGAATATTTGTGTAAACTGTTAAGTACCTACTTACATCCAATCCTTTTGCTAGACCATTTTCCAAATTTCTTATTGATGATACTGCTTTATTTATTAATGGTTCATCATTGTTAGTGTATATATAGAATGAATTTCTATTTTGTGTTTCATCCAATATTGCTACTTTAACATTTGATTGTATTAACATTTGTGCTAAATTATTTACAATGAACGATACTCCATTTTTACTTGTTCCTGTAAACACGCATAGTTTTCCACTTCCCATATTTAACATTGATTGTGGTTGTTCTACATATTCTTCGTTTTGATTATATAGTTGTGGATTTTGAAAATTATTAGGCATAAATGAATTTTCATATGTTTCTTGTTGTACTAAATTTGCATATGTGCCTAAATCATTATTTACATTCATATCATTTTCAAATGGTGATGGAATATTATATGGATTAAATCCTCCATCATTTTCTTGTTGCTTTACTTCTTCTGGTTGTGTTTGTGATTGAATTCCAACTGGTTTTGGTATGTTTCCTAAAATGTCATTAATATTTGTTGGTTGTTGTACTTCATTTTCAAATGGTGATCTTGCATTTTGAATTTGATATAAATCTTCTTGATTATTATATGCATTTTGTTCAGTTTTATATGTATTTGTTTCTAATGGATTGTTTACTGCATTTTCTTCAACTTGATTTATGTTTGTTGAAATTGGTGCTATTTCTTTACCAAAAAAAGAATCTACAGATGTATCATATGATGGTACATTTTGTTCTTGATTCATTTTAATTTCAGCTTGATTATCGTTGAATACTGATGTATCAAACATATTCTTTGTTTCTTCATCTTTTTGATTATATTCCGGTTGTTCTGCAACTTCTCCAAAAATACTTGGTAATTCGTAATTATCATTTGCTGTGTCTATTGCTGGCATTTGATTTATTTGAATTGAGTTGTTTTCAAAATTACTTGTTGGTATTGTAACCATTGGTGGTTCAATATTTTGAACAACTGGTGTATATTCATCTTGAATTGGTTCAAATCCTAAACTTGGCATTGAATTTAATTCTTCATGATTCATATTATTCCATGCTGGAATTGTCTCAATTGGATTATGTGTTTGAACTGGTTCGATTGGATTGAATGTCTGAACTGGTTCAACTGGTTTAATCTGTTCAATTGGATTATATGTTTGAACTGGTTCAATTGGTTTAAATGCCTGAACTGGTTCTATTGGTTTAATCTCTTCAGTTGGATTGAACGTCTGAACTGGTTCAACTGGTTTAATCTCTTCAACTGGATTATATGTTTGAACCGATTCGATTGGATTGAATGTATGAACTGGTTCTATTTTTTTAATCTCTTCAACTGAGTTATGTTGTTGGATTGGATTAATTGATAGTACCGGGTCAGGTATTCTTATTGTTTCCAATTTCTTATTTTGATCAAAATTATTTTCTTGAGTTTGTATTTGATACATTGAATTGAATGAATTTAAATCTTCAGCTGGTTGAGTATTCTCCATCGGCTCAATTACAGTTTGAGTTTGATTTAATTCATCTTCTGGCTTAATTTTACGAGGTCTTCCTCTTCCTCTCTTGGGTTTATCTTCAACATCTTCAATTGGTGCTTTACGAGGTCTTCCTCTTCCTCTTTTTGGTTCTTGTGCTAAATCCTGTTCATTTTCTCCAATTTCTTCAGTTTCTTTTTTTTCTAAATAATTTGGTTCATCTATTTTTTTTTCGTTTTCATCATTGTAAAAAAAATTTGATGGTGTATTGTTATTTAAAATATTAGTTTCCTGAATTTCATCTTTTATTTGTTCCATTTGAGTTGGCTGAAAAAAATTTGTATTGGCATTTTTTTCTTCCTCTGTTTGTTTTTCTTCTATGGGTGTTTCTTCTAAATGAAAATCTGGGACTTCCTGTGTTGGAATTGGTTCTGGATCAGGAATTACTGGTGTATCGAAAACTGATGCAATATCTTGATAAGTATTTTGTTCAGTTTTAGGCTCCGCATCCATCTCTAGATTTTTTTTTTGTTCTTCCAAATCAATATTTAAATTTTCTTGATTTGAATTCTGTTGATTAATATCAGGCATACTATTTACTAAATTTTGTTGATTAGTATTAGGTATGTTATTTACTAAATTTTGTTGATTAGTACTAGGTATGCTATTTGCCGGATTTTGTTGATTAACATTTGGCATTCTATTACCATATTGTGCATTTGCAAATTGATTATTTTGAACCTGCATTGGGTTCATTTGTGTATTTCTATTTTGCATGTTTGCAAATTGATTATATGGGTTTTGTATATTATTTATTTGATTGTTCTGTGGATTATTTGTAAATTGCATACTTGGATTTTGAACATTATTATTGCGTGGCATTTGGCCCATCTGTCCCATTTGAGTTGGCTCTGGTCTTGGTCCCATATTTTGATGCCCTTGTTGCATATTCATCATGTTGGGATTTCTTTGCATTGTATTATTTTGTTCAACATTTGGTTGCATTGGTCTTTGACTTTGATATGCATTTGGAATATTTCTGTTATATGGATTTCCTTGATTGTATTGATTCATATAAGGATTTCCTTGCATTGGTCTTTGCATTTGATTCATTTGACCATTGTTCATGTATGGATTATTCATAAATTGACCATTAATACCATTATTATTTACATATGCATTTGTGTTATTAAATTCTGTAACAGGGTGTGATAATGTAGCTGGTATTACAACTGGTTGATCTAATTTTTGACCATTGCTGATATCTACTGTTAATAATTCAGCTCCTGTTTTTTTCTCATTTTTGTTTGTTTTATTATTTAATAAAAATAATTGTTGATATCTTACTGAATACTTTTCTAAGATTGACTTAACACTCATTGGAAGAAAATTAACAATTATTTTTAATTGCTTTGGATTATATTGTGAAGCTATGATATCAAAGCTCTCTACACATTTTTGTTCATTTCCAGCAATTTTAGTATAATGATTTAATATGCTTTGAATTTCTGATTCACTAACGTCTTCTCCTGTTATTGGATCATATTCTTCTGTTCTATTCATGTTATAATATGCTTTTGCTTCTTTTTTTCCACGTGGTTTTGATATCAATTCACATACTTGTTCAATTGTTCTATCCGCTCCTGTGATTGCATTGTATATTGACATACTGAATAGTTTTGCCAAAATTGGATCATTTCTTGTTCTTCTATCAGAACATATTAAAATTATTGGAATATCAGATCCTGATTGTTGTGATGCTTCATCACTTACTTCATCCATTTTTTCTAAGATAAATCTATCTATTCTATCATAATTGTTGTCAGCAATTGGTTCCAAATCTTCTCCAATTACAATCGCATCATAATCTCCTTCGTTTTGTAGTTCTTTTAAAATCGCATTGAAATAATATACGCTTTTACTTGTTATTATTTCTTTGTATTTTTGTTGGTATCTACTTGTTATTTCTGATACGATATTTTCATCATTTATCGCAAATAATACTTTCATTTATTTCTAGCCCCTCCAGCCTCTTACAATAATAGCGAATATTAAAGGTAATAGTTGACATACGACTAATGCAGTTACTACTGCTATCATTGAATTAAATCCTTTGTCTAGTGCTTCCATGTGTCTTGTTCCTAGCACATATTCATAAATTGCACTTACTGCAATTCCTAATATCGCAAGAGGTATACTGTAAATTCTTACTTTATCTAATATATAGGCAACTACTCCAAAAGCTGCATTTCCATATTGCTTTTGGTAATCTTCGATACTTTTTAATTCCTTTGTTCTTATTTCAATTAATTGTCCTTTTGTGTGTTCTGAAATTAAGCCTTCATCTTTTTTATTTGTCGCTTGCGCAATAGTATCTGATTTGTTTTGTGAATATACTAGTTGTTGTTGATTAGCATTAGCATTAGCATTAGCATTAGCATTATTATTTTGCATTACTGCTTGTGCTGTTTCTGTATTTTCATTAACTTGTGCTGTTGCTTGTGCTTGCTGTGTGTATTGTACTTGTCCATTATTTATTTGTTGCTCTGCTTGTGTTTGATATACACTTGCTGCATTTGTATTTGATTTAATTAAAAGAATTGACAATATAATTCCAAAAATTATAATTGTTTTTTTCATAAAATCCTCCCCATGAATGTGCTTCATTCTACTAAACTTCAACAATATCATACACTAAAGTAGCAAAAATATCAACTAAATTTTACAATTTGTTGTAGAAATATGTCATCCATTTATAGACTTTTTCACCCCATCTTTTGTCGCTTGCATATGATGTATTAACACCTGTTACTGTTGCTCCATGGAAATATGTTCCTTGTGCTATTTCTCCATTATAAATTGGTGTTCCTTTTGGGTTTAAATAGTATTTTACCAATACTCTTGATACTAAATCTATTCCTGATTCATATGCTCCAAATTGACTTGCATATGCTGATGGGTCTCTATCATATGCTCCATATCCAAATAAGTTTTTTGTTCTTAATGATAGTGCTGATGTTCCCCAACCACTTTCGTGTACGGCAATTGCTGCTACAAATAATCCATTTACATTGTATTGTTGCTCTACGTAGTAAAAATATTGATATATATTTTTAAATACATTTTGTTTGTCATTTGGATCATTTGCTAATATTTGTTTAAATTGTTCTAGTGTTAGTCCACTTCTTTTGTTTAATAACATACTTATTCCAAAATTTTGTGTTAATTGCTCTTTAGTATATACTGGCATGCCTCCATCTACATTCTCAGAGTCATTTATATATTCCATTTTCGATTTAGGAACCCATCCTGTTTGATTGTCTATTTTTACATTGTACCAATCATTTTTTGCTTCTTTTATTATGACTGTATCTGTTTTAACAAGTTTCTTTATCGTATTTGATTGTTCATTTGCATCTGTTTTTAATTCTGTTTCATTTTCAATCGCTTTTAATTTGTCACCTGCAATTGGAACGTAATTTGCAGAGTATGCTCCTGTTCCTACTTCAACAATTTTATCCCTTGCTACTTTCTTAACCTCTACGGATATAGGCTGTGTAGCTACTAGCATTCCATTTTTATAAGTACTTCTTACAATTTCATTTTGCTTTCCATCCTGTCCTTCTTGAATGGTTTGAATTTTTCCTTTTGCTAAACTTGAATTTTCACGATACTGTGTTGTGAACTCTATATCCGATTCTTTTTTTTCAATTTTTTCTGTTATTTTTTCTTTTTCGTTATTGCTGATTATCTCTTCAATATTATAGTTTTTTGACATATTTTCTGTCATCGATTGTCTAACTTCTTTTAAGATTTCTTCTGTTGGATATGTAATTTCTACATCTGTTTGTTTAACTTGTTTATTGTTTTTATTTATAGCAAAAATAATAGCCAAAGCTAATGCTATCGCTATTATTATTGAAATTATTAATATTATTATCTTTTTTCTTTTTTTCATCACAAAATTCCTATAAATTATTTGTCATAATTTTATATTTATTTGTACTTCTTTGTCAAATTATTTTTACTGGATCAAATTTTATAAAATCAGAACTTATCAATTTTAATTCAATACCATTTACAAGTCCTTCTATTCTTTCTTCATGTGAATATCCATGTAAATGACCGTAAAAACATTTTTTGATATTATATTTATTCATTAAATCAATGAATTTACTTGTATCTAGATTTCCTTTTACTACTGGTGGATAATGCATGATGCATATCATTTCTTTTTCATTGCCATATAGCTTTTTTCCTGCTTGTATTGAATTTTCTAATCTAATTAATTCTCTGGCTATTATTTTATTATTTTCTTCATTTTCTAAAAAAGTCCAGCCTCTTGTTCCTACAATTATATATCCTTCACATTCTATTGCGTTATTATATAAAAATTCAATATTATTCAATCCATTATCTGCTATGAATTTATTCATTTTTTTTAAAGTGGTCCACCAGTAATCGTGGTTTCCCTTTAATAAAATTTTTCTTCCTGGTAAATTGTTTATGAATTCAAAATCTTTTAAAGATTCTTCTAAACTTATTCCCCATGAAAAATCTCCTGGCAATAACACTGTATCTTGGTCTGTTATTTTTGATATCCAGTTTTGT
>JABCOX020000056.1 GCA_013333395.2 Clostridiales bacterium
AGCAATATGGTCAATAGCAGATGACTTAAGAGGTTCTGTTGATGGATGGGATTTTAAGCAATACATATTGGGGATTATGTTTTATAGATATATATCAGAAAATATAACCAATTATATAAATGAAGGAGAAAGAAAAGCAGGAGATAAAAATTTTGACTATGCCACGCTATCAGATGAAATAGCTGAATCAGAAAGAAAAAATCTTGTAAAAGAAAAAGGATTTTTTATACTACCTTCAGAATTATTTTGTAATGTTTGCAAAAAAGCAAAAGATGATGAAAATTTAAATGAAACATTAGAAAAGATATTTAATAATATAGAAAATTCAGCAAAAGGCGCAGAAAGTGAAGATAACTTTTCAGGTTTATTTGATGATATAGATGTTAATAGTAATAAACTTGGAGCCACAGTTCCAAAAAGAAATGAAAAGGTTGTGAAAATTTTAGATGGAATTGCAGGTATTAATTTAGGAAAATATCAAGATAATTCAATCGATGCCTTTGGAGATGCTTACGAATTCTTAATGTCAATGTATGCATCAAATGCAGGAAAATCTGGTGGAGAATTTTATACGCCACAAGAAGTAAGTGAATTATTAACTAGACTTGCAGTAGTAGGAAAAAAATCAGTAAATAAAGTATATGATCCAGCATGTGGTTCAGGTTCACTTTTATTAAAATCAGCTAAAATTTTAGGAAAAGATAATGTAAGAAATGGATTCTATGGGCAAGAAATAAACATAACAACATATAACCTTTGTAGGATAAATATGTTTTTACATGATATAGGCTATGATAAATTTAATATAGCATGTGAAGATACATTAGTTTCACCACAACATTGGGATGATGAACCATTTGAAGTAATAGTTTCAAATCCACCATATTCAATAAAATGGATAGGCGATGATAATTCTATTTTAATTAATGATCCAAGATATTCTCCTGCTGGAGTTTTAGCACCAAAATCAAAAGCAGACTTTGCATTTATCATGCATTCTTTATCATGGCTAGCAACCAATGGAACCGCTTCAATCGTTTGCTTCCCAGGAATTTTTTACAGAAGCGGTGCAGAACAAAAAATAAGAAGATATTTAATAGACAACAATTTTGTAGATTGTATTATTCAGTTACCAGATAACTTATTTTTTGGAACAAGTATTGCAACATGTATAATGGTATTAAAGAAAAACAAAAAAGATAATAATACTTTATTTATAGATGCAACAAAAGAATGTATTAAAGTAACTAATAATAATCAGCTTACTGAACAAAATATAAATAACATTATTAAAATTTTTAAGAACAGAGAAGATGTAGAATACATTGCAAAACTGGTATCAAATAAAGAGATAGCAGAAAATGATTACAATTTATCAGTTTCAACTTATGTAGAAAAAGAAGATACAAGAGAAAAGATTGACATAGTAGAATTGAACAAAAAAATAGATGAAATAGTAGTAAAAGAACAAGAACTTCGAGACGCAATAAATAAAATTATTTCAGAAATTGAGGCGTAAATAATGAGATTATCTGATTTATTATCCCAATCACCATCAAAAGAATTTAAACAAGTAGATGGATTTTTACAAAATAAAAAAGGAAAACTTGGGCAACAAGTGAATATTAATATAGGTAAGATAGGAGTTAATTATTTTTGTAAAACATGTAATGACTTAAGAACATTTTTTTCATCTAATAAATTATCAGTAATATTTGTAAACAAAAATTTAATTAGTATTCATGCTATCTTATGTTGTGGCGGATGCAACAACACCATACCAATATGGTTTTTAATAGAAAGTAGTGATGATATTACTGGACAATCACCACATGTAAAAATAATAAAAAAAAGCGATAAATTAATTAATGTAACAAGAACAGATTTTAGTAAATATAAAGATTCTACAGAACTACTGGATAAAGCCAAACAAGCATACAATGAAGATTTGGGGGCAGGAGCTACTATATATCTTAGAAAAATATTTGAAAAAGTAACAATAGACTCTGCAAAAGCCATTAATCTTAAATATAACAAACATGAAAATGGGAATCCTAAAAATTTTTTCGAACTATTGAAGAACGTAGATAAACAATGCAGTATAATTCCTAAAGAATTTTCCAAAAATAGCTATAAATTATTTAAAGAACTTAGTGAAATTATACACGGAGAGTGTGATGACAATATAGGAATATCTAAATTTGAGTTGTTATACAGACTTATTATTGGAATACTTGATAATATAAATAACAATAAAGAATTACTTACGGCAATTAAAGAATTAAACTGGGATACAGAAGGAGAAAAAAATGAACAAATTAAATAAATTAATTAAAAAATTATGTCCCAATGGTGTTGAATTTAAGAAAATAGAAGAACTTACTGTATTTAAACAACCAACCAAATATATAGTAAAAAGTACAAAATATGATAATAGTTATATAACTCCAGTTCTCACTGCAGGTCAAACATTTATTTTAGGATATACAGACGAAACAAAACGGAGTCTACAATGCTTCAAAAGAAAAACCTGTTATAATTTTTGATGATTTTACTGGAGCATACAAATGGGTAGATTTTCCTTTTAAAGTTAAATCTTCTGCTATAAAAATTATTACTACACAAGAAAACAAAATTTTAATAAGATTTTTATATCATATGATGGGATTTTTAAATTTTACATCCAATGAACATAAGCGATTATGGATAAATAGATATTCACAAATGAGCATCGCTGTACCTCCTTTGGAGGTTCAACATGAAATTGTCCATATTTTGGACGATTTTATGTTGCTTTCAGCAGAGCTTTCAGCAGAGCTTTCAGCAGAGCTGAAAGCAAGACAAAAGCAATATGATTACTATAGAGACGAATTGGTATCATTTAATAAAGCTATTACTAAAATGAAATTTGGAGATGTTGCAATAATTCAAAGAGGAGCATCACCTAGACCGATTAATCAATTTATCACTAATAATCCTAACGGAGTAAATTGGATAAAAATTGGTGATGTAGAACCAGGTACAAAATATATTACAAAATCTAAAGAAAAAATAACAACAGAAGGTTCGTTAAAATCAAGAAAAGTAAAAAAAGGTGATTTTATTCTCTCAAATTCTATGAGTTTTGGGCGACCATATATTTTAGCAATAGATGGATGTATCCATGATGGTTGGCTTTCAATTAGTAACTTTGAAGACAAATTCATTCCGGATTTTTTGTATCATTTACTTAATAGCAATGATATACAAAACGAATTTAAGAAAAAAGCATCTTTTGGTGGCGCTGTGCAAAATTTAAATGCCGATATTGTTAGGAAAATTGAATTACCTATTATATCAAAAGAAGAACAACAAAAAATAATCAGTATTCTAGATAGGCTTAATAATATATGTACAAATATTAAAGAAGGCTTACCTGCTGAAATAGAAGCAAGAAAAAAACAATATGAGTATTATAGAGATAAACTACTTACTTTTAAAGAATTAGAAATAAAAGAGGGATAATATGAATAAATATAATGTAGTAATGGAAATGATAGATTCTACTGTTGTTGCTGAATATGAACCATTAAAAAATAGATCTGATGCATATCAAAGCGAAGCAGCATTAGAAAATGAATTTATAAAAATGCTTACTGAACAAGGCTATGAATATTTAACAATACATGATTCAACTGCACTTGTTAATAATCTTCGTAAACAACTAGAATTATTAAATGATTATAAATTTACAGACAATGAATGGACTAGATTTTTTAACACTAACATAGCAAATAATAATGATGGGATTGTAGAAAAAACTAAAAAAATTCAAACAGATCATATTCAGGTGTTAAAAAGAGATAATGGAACAAGCAAAAATATTTCTTTAATAGACAAAAAGAATATTCACAATAATAGATTACAAGTTATAAATCAATATGTAGAAAATGGTGGAAATTACGAAAATAGATACGATGTTACTATATTAGTCAATGGGTTGCCACTAATTCATATTGAGTTAAAAAGAAGAGGAGTAGCTCTAAAAGAAGCTTTCAATCAAATTAATAGATATCAAAGAGACAGTTTTTGGGCAGGAACAGGGTTATATGAATATATACAAATATTCGTAATCTCTAATGGAACAAACACTAAATATTACTCAAACACAACTAGAAATAGTCATATAAAAGAACAAACTGCTACTAGAAATAAGAGCAAAAAAACAAGCAACAGCTTCGAATTCACAAGTTATTGGGCAGATTCAACAAACAAACCAATAAATGATTTAGTAGATTTCACGAGAACATTCTTCTCAAAACACACAATACTAAATATATTAACTAAATATTGTGTATTTACATCAGAAGAATTATTACTAGTTATGAGACCATATCAAATAGTTGCAACAGAAAAAATATTAAATAGAATTGAAGTATCAACTAATTATAAGAAGATGGGAACAATAGAAGCGGGGGGATATATATGGCATACCACTGGTTCTGGAAAAACCCTTACATCTTTTAAAACTGCACAATTAGCCTCAAATTTAGAATATATAGATAAAGTACTATTTGTTGTAGATAGAAAAGATTTAGATTACCAAACAATGAAAGAATATGATAGATTTGAAAAAGGTTCTGCAAATGGAAATAGAAGTACAAAAATACTGCAAAAACAATTAGAAGATAATTCATCAAGAATTATTGTTACAACAATTCAAAAATTAAGTGAATTTGTAAAAAGAAATAGCAATCATCCTGTATATCAAAAACATATAGTATTAATATTTGATGAATGTCATAGATCACAATCTGGAGACATGCACAAAATAATAGTAAAGAATTTTAAGAATTTTCATATGTTTGGTTTTACTGGTACACCAATATTTGCTCAAAATGCAAAGAATAATTCTAATACGACATTTTGTACAACTAAGCAAGCATTTGGAGAAAAATTACATACATATACCATTGTAGATGCAATAAATGATGGAAATGTTTTACCATTCAGAATTGACTATGTTAATACAATAAAGCCAAAAGAAGATATAGAAGATGAAAATGTAAATGCAATCAATACTGAAGAAGTATTATCATCACATGAAAGAATTGCTAAAGTTGTAGAATACATTATAAATCACTTTGATCAAAAAACAATAAGAAATTCTTTATATGATTTAAGAGGAAAAAGACTAAATGGCTTCAATTCAATATTTGCAGTTAGTTCAATACCTGTCGCTAAAAAGTATTACCTAGAATTCAAAAAACAACTTGCAAAAACACAAAAAGATTTAACAATTGCTACAATTTATTCTTTTGCAGCAAATGAAGAAGACACTGCAGACGGTATTTTAGATGATGAAGGCTTTGAAACAGAATTACTAGACCAAAGCTCAAGAGAATTTTTAGACTTTGCAATAAGCGAATATAACAAGAAATTTAAAACCAACTTTTCATCAGAAGGTAATGGTTTCCAAGATTACTATAAGGACTTATCTGATAGAGTAAAACATAGAGAAGTAGATATCTTAATTGTAGTAAATATGTTCTTAACTGGATTTGATGCAACAACTTTAAATACATTGTGGGTGGATAAAAATCTAAAACAACATGGTTTAATACAAGCATATTCAAGAACCAATAGAATCTTAAACTCTGTAAAATCATATGGAAACATCGTATGCTTCAGAGACTTGCAACAAGAAACAAACGATGCCATTGCACTGTTTGGCGATAAAAATGCGAGTGGAATAGTTTTACTAAAATCATATGAAGATTACTATTATGGATATACAGATGAAAATAAAAAATACCATAAAGGATACGAAGAAAGAATTGCAGAGCTATTACAAAAATACCCATTAGGACAACAAATTATAGGTGAACAAGCAAAAAAAGACTTTATAAAAGATATGGGAAGCATTTTAAGATTAAGAAATATATTATTTTCATTTGATAAATTTAAAGGAAATGAAATATTATCACAAAGAGATTTCCAAGATTATATAGGAAGGTATGCAGACCTATATGAAGAATTTAAAAAAATATCAAAAGAAACAGAAAGTATAAAAGATGATATTGTCTTTGAAATGGAATTAGTAAAACAAGTAGAAGTAAATATAGATTATATATTAATGTTAGTATCTAAATACCACAAAACAAATTGCAAAGATAAAGAAATACTTGGCTCTATTAATACAGCAATTAATTCAAGCTTAGCATTACGTTCAAAGAAAGAATTAATAGAAGGATTTATTGATAGAATTAATGTTAATAACGATATATATAAAGATTGGACATCATTCGTTAAAGAACAAAAAGAACATGATTTAGAAACTCTAATAGAAGAAGAGAATCTAAATTCAGAAGAAACAAGAAAGTTTTTAGATAATTCTTTCAGGGATGGAGAAGTGAAAACAACAGGAACCGACATTGAAAAAATATTACCACCAATGAGACGTTTTGGCGGAGACAATAAAACAAAAAGAAAACAAACTATTATTGAAAAAATAAGCAAATTTTTTGAAAAATATTTTGGAATAAGCAATTCAGAAAATGAATCAGAAGATTATAAATATAAATCTGATATGGAATCTACGGAATATTATAAAGTAGCGGAAGATAATGAAATCTATAACAATAAAAAAATCTAAATATAAAATATTTGTAAAGATGGAAGAACATTGATATAGAAAAGAAAATATTTTGATGGGATGTAGAGAGTTTTTAGTACAAGATTACATAAAACTAGGATGTGAAATTCAAGATATAGATATAGAGCTACGAGTTAATTTATGGGATGGGGGATTGACAAGTAACTATTTCTCAATGATATTAGATAGAAAAGATATAGAATGCTTTATATATACTTATGTTACGTGACTTAAAAATTGATGAAAATAATCCAAAGGTATTAGAATTGACTAATAAAGGAATTATATATGGGGAAGAGGATAAGTTTATGAGTACATTTAACTTAATAAATGCATCATCTATTAATCAAGAAGTAGATGCTATCGTAAATGCTGCTAATAAATATTTAATGTCAGGTGGTGGAGTATGTGGTGCTATTTTTAGAAAAGCAGGTTATGTTGAATTAGGTGAAGTTTGCAAAAAAATAAAAACACCTCTAAATGATGGCGATGCTATTATTACTCCTGCATC
>JABCOX020000057.1 GCA_013333395.2 Clostridiales bacterium
GCAAATAATACGACAGGTATGTATGGATTTTTAGACCAGGTCAAGGCACTTGAATGGGTAAATAAGAACATAAAGACTTTTGGTGGTGATCCTAACAAGATAACTGTAGCAGGTGAGTCTGCAGGTTCGTCTTCAGTTAACGCTATGTGCGTATCGCCACTAACAAAAGGCCTATTTAGGTATGCTATTTCAGAAAGTTCATCTATAACTGGTAAAAAGCCTCCGCATTCATATAAGGACTTTGCAGACGCTATCAAGCAGGGCAAAACCCTTAGGGATGAGTTAGGAGTATCTAGCCCTGTAGATTTAAGGAAGGTTCCTGCAGAAAAGATTGCAAATACGAGTACCCTGTATGGTACCCTAAATGCTATGACCAATGATGGTTATGCCTTAAAGAAGTCACCTTATGAATCATATTTAGCAGGTGAACACAATGAAAAGGCCTTATTGACAGGCTATAATAAGAAGGATGGAGACCTTTTTATGCTTGTAGATAAAAAGACTAATAAGGATACATATAAAGAGAGTATTAAGGCAATATATCCAAGGGCCTATAGGGAAATTATCAAGGCATATCATGCAAATACGGACGAGGAAGCAGAAAATAACCAAAGGAAAATTTATAATGCGGCTACCTTTGGCTATGGCCATGATGTTTGGTCTAGGCTAGCTGTTAAGAAGGAGCCTGTCTACAGGTATTATTTTACTAAGGAAAATAAGTCTATCGGATCAAACCATACTGGCGAGCTACCATATGCCTATGGTAACTTATGGACGGCACCATACCTATATGATGGGACTGACAGAAGTCTTTCTAATACTATGGTGTCCTACTGGCTTAATTTTGTGAAGACAGGGGATCCTAATGGTGGTGGGCTTCCTAAGTGGGAACCATATACAAGTGGAAAAGTAATGGAATTTGGTAGCGAGGTCGGTATGATAGAAGATCCAAATGAAGGCCTTTATAGGATTTTTGATACAGGCTTATAAAGTTAGTTATAAATCAAGCGAATATTCAAGTGATATATAGTCTTTGTTTGATACAATAAGGAGTAAAATAGATGACAAAAGAAGAAAGAGCGATAAAATGGTTTAGTAAGGTGGATCAAAATCAGGATATTGATCTGAAAACTAAGATGAAAATATGCGATATGGCTGCTATGATAATGCTGTTAATAATATTTTTAGTATTGGCAATAGAACTCTCCCTTCTGGTTGGATTGGGTGGAATAGATGTAATAAATGCCGCTACAGATTTTCTTAATAGTATTTCCCAGGGAAGACATACAAAGATGGCCAGAATACCAGTAATTATAGCTGGAGGGCTAATCTGTCTACCCCTATTTATATTACCTATTGGACTTGCAATCATTTTTAGGAACAAGTTGATTAGGTCTCAGATAAATAAAATTAAATAAGCTTACCTATCTTATAGAATATAGTGAGTATAATAATATTAAAAAAGCCGGGCGTTGTCCGGCTTTTTAATATTATTAGCATCGTAAGAAAAATTTTAACGATATTCTGGAGTCCACTTAAAATCACGTACGGCTTTTGCCATATCTGTTTCTTTAGATTGTGAAAGTCCTTGCTCCTGTGCTTTCTTAGCTACTGCTTCAGCAACCTTTAAAGATACTTCTGCGACATATTTAAATGGAGGCAATACAGGTGCTCCTGGTTTAGTCATATCTATAATACCACTCAAAGAATGAGCAGCTTCACCGATCATTTCATCAGTTAAAAGGCTAGCTTCTGAAGCCAACATTCCAAGTCCTAGTCCTGGGTATATTAGAGCATTATTAGCCTGACCAATTACATAGTCAACTCCCTTATAAGTAACTGTGTCGGCAGGTATACCTGTAGCAACAAGAGCCTTTCCATCTGACCAAGTAATCAAATCCTCAGCCCTTGCTTCTGCCAATTTAGTTGGGTTTGAAAGAGGAAAAATCATAGGTCGATCTGCATTTTTACACATTGCTTCCACAATTTCTTTAGTGAAGGTATTTGGTTGGGTAGATGTTCCCACCAAAATAGTTGGTTTAACAGTCTTTATAACCTCTAAAAGGCTAGTAAGCGTGTCTGTATTGGCAAAGTCAGCACGATTTTTTGCAAAAGGTCTCTGTTCTGGTGTTAAATCATCCATATCATCAAATAAAAGACCCTGTTTGTCTACCATAAAGAAACGTTTATAGGCTTCTTCTTCTGAAAGACCAAGAGTGACCATTTCACGATGGACCCTAGAGGCAATACCTGCACCAGCAGTTCCACCTCCAAAGCAAAGGTAGGTTTGGTCTGTCAGCTTTTCTCCGGTAACTGCAAGAGATCCAAAGATCCCACCTAGTGTGACTATACCAGTACCTTGTATATCATCATTGAAAGTAGGAATTTTTTTGCGGTATTTTTCAAGTATATTTGCAGCATTAGATCGGCCAAAGTCTTCCCAATGAAGGTAAAGTTTAGGGAAGAGTCTTTCTGCAGTGTTAACAAAATTATCGATAAAATTATAGTAACGATCACCACGTATACGTTCATGACGATTACCTAAATAATTTGGGTCATTGCGTAGTTCTTCGCGGTTTGTTCCAGCATCAATAACCAATGGTAAAACCATTGAAGGGTCGATACCGGCAGCACCAGTGTATACCATTAGTTTTCCGACAGATATATCTACACCATTTGTTCCCCAATCGCCAATTCCTAGAATTTCTTCTGCATCTGTCACTACAATAAGTCGTATTTCTCGACCACCAGCAGCATTTATCAAGCTTACTTCAATATCTTCAGGATGATTTATATCTAGATAACCTGCATATTGTGGATCAACAAAAAAATTACTATATCCTTCTATAGTTTCTGCAATTGTTGGGTCATATACTATAGGATTAAACTCTTCTAAATGATGAGAAAACAAGTAGTAGAAAAGCCTACGATTGGTATTAAATATTTCCATAAGGAAAAGTCTTTTTTCTAAATCACTTGACTTTGTCCGCAACTGAGCATAAGTTTGAGTTGCTTGTTCTTCTATAGTTTGAACATAAGGTGGCAAAAGACCTATTAGTCCAAGCTTTTTTCTTTCTTCCATAGTAAAGGCAGTACCCTTATTAAGGAATGGATCGTTTAAAATTTTATGTGCACTCATTTGTCAACCTCCTTTAGTAGAATTATACTACTTTTTATTGATTAAAAAAAGAGTCTTAGGGTAAATATTATATTATGCAAATGTTACTATTTTATTTATTTTTTTAAATCAATACTGTTTTTAACAAAAGATGTTAAATATATATTGATTGTAATAGATGATAAGTAATATAAAAAGCTCAAATAATATTTATTACTAGATTTTGGTTGTTTTATAAAAGTTATTTTCTAAGTTTTCTGTTTAATTTTTGTAAATTCAACACACACAATTAAATGATTAAAAGTTTAGTTTATTTAGCTTTTAAAATAGAAAAAAATAGGAGGGGAATCATATGTTTAAAAGAAAGAATAGGTTGTCAAAAAGAACTTATGCAATTGGTACGACATCTGTTGTTGCAGGTATACTTTTTGCCTTAAGTCTAAATGGTAATGAAGTTTACGCTGCAGAAGATGCTAGTTTGCCTTCAACTGGAGGTACAGCAGTATCTAGTGCACCAACAAGTGTCAGTGCACCACCAAGCGCAAGTACACCAGCAAGTACAAGTGCACCAGCAAGCGCAAGTACACTATCAAGTACAAGTGCACCAGCAAGCGCAAGTGGGCCAGCAAGTACAAGTGCACAAGCAAGTACAAGTGCACCAGCAAGTACAAGTGCACCAACAAGTGTCAGTGTAAGTGGTGATACAGCCACTCTACCAAGTATTCCAACACCGGTAGTACCTGGTTTATATGCTGATAAGAAGGAGTCATCTGCAGTAGATTTTGATCCAGATAATGGAAATATCGATGTAGAAGAAAGTGTATATTATACAAGGTTAGGTAATATAAGGTATGTAGATAAGGCTACAGTAAATACTGTTGGTAATAGAGTGATATATAATAATGACCCTATAGATGCAACTAAGGCAGCGCCAACGCTTTTACCAGATTTACCTGAAGGATACAAATATGTCTTAAGTGGACCAAACTCTGAACTTCCACTTGCAAGTACTGAAAAAATAACACGAGCTCGTGGCACTAACAAGGAAGATATTGAAAAGAGTAATAGTCCTGTAATTGTAACTCGTTCAAATGATAAGTTCACTTTTACACCACTAAATGATGAGGTTTCTCCTTTTTTAGCAGGTGTGCCATATAGCTACAGTCAGGGCAACAATGTAATTTTCTATATTGAGCAGCCACAACCGCAGCCGCAGCCGCAGCCGCAGCCGCAGCCACAGCCGCAACCGCAGCCACAACCGCAGCCGCAGCCACAACCACAGCCGCAGCCA
>JABCOX020000058.1 GCA_013333395.2 Clostridiales bacterium
TTAACAGACACCGACAATGTATTAAACGGTAATAAAGTTCCAATAAAATATAATAAAGGAATTTGGATTCCAGATAATGATGATAAAGAAAAAAGCATAACAATAACATTTGATAATAAAGAATATGTAGAATACATAAAACTATATAATGGTTTAATAAATCAGAGTTATATAAAAGAAATAGAAATAAGACTTGATAACAAACATGCAGAGAGATATACACTAGAAGATAAAGTCATCAACTCTATAAACATAAAAGATGATGTAGAAAAAATAGAAATAAAAGTCTTAGATAAGGAATGTTTAAATGGTTTTACAGAAATAGAAGTATTTGCAAAAACAAAAAATAGAACAGAAGACAATGAAGAAACGATAAAAAATAAGACAAGCATAATAACCAAAATAATCGACAAAAGTATTATTTCTTTATTAATATTTACGCAAAAAGTTTATAGAAAACTTTTCATAAGACTATAAACATTTGCCAAAACCAATCAAAATATGCTAAAATAAATTCAATATGCAAGTCAAACTTGCATTCCATGGGGATGTAAAGGTTTCGACAAATTATTTGAAATATTGATAGCGAGTAGTGGATGGTTGCTTCGGCCACTATAAAAAAGCAAAATTAAATATAAAAGCTGACAATAGAGAATTAGCTTACGCTGCCTAAGCGCAGTGTCATCTTATAATTAAAGCCTACTGTTTTTTATAAGATGTCGACTAAAGTAGGAAACAAAGGTGTTTGCTTCATTCAGACACTGGGTAAATTAATTGAATATACTAAAACAATTTTGTTTATTTTAAAATTTTAGTGAATAAATAAAATAAACTGCACTCGGAGAAATCAATATGGAAAATCTTTTGGACATGGGTTCAACTCCCATCATCTCCACCAAAAAGAAGGACTTTAGGTAATAACCTAGAGTCCTTATTTTAATTGATTATAATATAAAAATAGAGTGAGCAAACTATATAAAAATTACTCACTCATATAAATTTGGCAGGAGTAGTAGGATTCGAACCCACACGCACGGTTTTGGAGACCGGAATGCTGCCATTGACATCATACTCCTATTTACGTTCTTTATTTTAACATATCATTTTATAAAATTCAACTATTCAATTAATTTTATAAGAAAAAAACCCTCAGCTTGTGAGGATTTTTTAAATTGCTCAAGTCAATCTAAGCCAATACCTATTATTTTGGCTTTCAAAATAAAAATATCTAGAGCCCAATCTCTCTATCTTCTCTACCGGAGTAGTCAAATGGGGCTCATAAAAATCAGAGCCGATTTCTCTTCTCCGGCAATTAAATGGTTCTCCAATAATTGGAACCGTAGAAGAACAAGCCTCAAAAGTGTTTCCAACAAATTCAAAATTGGACGGATCCCATTCCCCCTGATAGCCCTCTAAGACTAGGGCAGCTACTTTGTACTCTTTGCCCTTTTCAAAGGGATAGTTTGCTTTAGCAATTACTCTCATTATTCCTCCTGTAATCACATCAGACATAGTTAATTAGTTGCATTTTTATTATATCATATATTATTTAATTATGCTATAATTTTTCCCTTTACAAAAATACAAAAATATGGAATAATAATATAAATTTACAAAATACGGAAAGAGGAAATCAGAATTGAAAACTACTTTCGAAAAAGAAGAAATGAAATTATTCATTTTTTGGCAGAATAAACAAGATAAAATGAAAAAATATAATTTAATAGAGAAACAGATATATAATTTAAGAAAAGATGAAATAGTCCAATTAATAAGGGATTTACAGATACAAGAGCTTGATGAAAAAATGACAAACATATATGTTAGACAATAAAAAGATTTAGTGAAAATTAATACTGAATCTTTTTTTATTTTACAAAAAAGTCATGAATTTAAAATTGTAAAACCATAAAACCTATAGTATAATTTAAACAATATTAATACACAAAGGAGAAAATATTTTGAAGATAACAGAAACATTAGCATTGGAAAAAATAGCAAATAATGTAAGAATGGATATTCTTGAAGAAGTTTATAATGCAAAATCAGGGCATATAGGTGGAGCATTTTCAATTGCAGATATTTTAACAGTATTGTATTTTAATGAAATGAATATAGATGCAAAAATTCCAGATTCACCGGACAGGGATAGATTAGTGTTATCAAAAGGCCATGCATCAGCAGCCCTATACGCAGTACTTGCAGAAAAAGGGTATATAGACAAAGAAGAACTAAAAACATTTAGAAACATCGATAGTAATTTACAAGGACATCCAGACATGAATAAAGTTCCAGGAGTAGATATGACAACAGGATCATTGGGACAGGGATTATCAGCAGCAAATGGAATGGCATTGTCATCAAAATTAGACTCAAGAGGATATAGAGTATATTGTATTTTGGGTGATGAAGAATTACAAGAAGGTCAAGTTTGGGAAGCAGCAATGACTGCTGAAAAATATCAATTAGACAATTTATGTGTAATAGTAGATGCAAATGAATTACAATTGACAGATTCAACTATGAATGTAAAAGGAATAAATTACAATGATATAGAACAAAAATTTAGAGCATTTGGATTCCAAACAGTAGTAATAGATGGTCATAATATTGAATCAATAATTAGAGCGTTAACAATTGCAGAAATGACAAAAGGAAAGCCAACAGCAATAATTTGTAAAACAATAAAAGGAAAAGGTGTATCTTTTATGGAAAATCAAGTTGATTGGCATGGAAAAGCACCAAATGACGAAGAATATGAAATGGCAGTAAAAGAATTGAAGCAAGAAGCAGAAAAAATACAAGAAAAAATTATGAACCGTGAAGTATAACAAAAGATAAGGAGAAATCTATGAGAAAAAAGATAGACTTTAATAATAAAATAGCAACAAGAGAAAGCTTTGAAAAGCATTAGCAGACATTGAAGATGAAGATATAGTAGTTTTAGATGCTGATTTATCGTCATCAACCAAAACAGATATGTTTAAAGAAAAATACCCAAGCAGATTTTTTGAATTAGGAATATCAGAAGCAGACATGATTGGAACAGCAGCAGGAATGGCAACATGTGGCAAAAAGCCATTTGTAGCAACATTTGCAGCATTTGCAACAGGCAGAGTTTATGATCAAATACGTTGCAGTATTGCATACCCAAATTTGAATGTAAAAATTATTGGAACACATGCAGGAATAACAGTTGGAGAAGATGGAGCAACACATCAAATGCTAGAAGACATAAATTTAATGAGAGCGATGCCAAACATGGTTGTAGTTTCGCCATCCGATGATATACAAGCAAAAGTACTAATAAAACAATTAGCAGAATACGAAGGACCAGCATATGTTAGATTATCAAGAATGAAAACACCTGTAATATATGAAGGCTTAACCGAAGACAATTTTGAGATCGGAAAGGGAATACAAATAGGAAAAGGAACTGATGCAACAATATTTGCAACAGGAGACTTATTATCAGAAGCTTTAAAAGCACAAAAATTATTGAAGAAAGCAAACTATGATGTAAGGGTCGTAGATATCCATACAATAAAACCAATAGATGAAGAATTAATTATAAAATGTGCACAAGAAACTAATAAATTATATTCTTTAGAAAATCATAGCATAACAGGAGGTTTGGGAACAGCAATCGCAGAAGTGCTTTGTGACAAATATCCACATCAATTAACCAGATTTGGAATGGAAAATGAATTCGGAAGATCAGGAACACCTGCAGATTTATTAAAATATTATAAATTAGATGCAGAATCAATTGTAAATAAAATATTATTAGAAAAATAAGAAAACACCCTCGAATTATTAACTTCGAGGGTGTTAAGCTTTACAAGAGCAGCATCATTGCTATAAACAATACTACATCAAACGCGAAGGCAGCAAACAATTCGCCACCAAATGCAAAGAGTAGTATCATAATAGCAGATAATCCAA
>JABCOX020000059.1 GCA_013333395.2 Clostridiales bacterium
GTGTTGCTCCAAAGTTCGATGTTTCCCATAAAGCATCCCCCCTTTGTGTAGAATTCGCATAATAATTATTAATATTATTATCAACATTTTCAATACTTTCGTCACCACTATCGGTTGATGCAAATCTATAAAGAGTTTTATATTTCGAATTAAATTTATCACCACCAATATCGGCCAAACCGTTTCCTCCATTTAAATATATATTAGGAGAATTATTCGGAATATATGCAGATACATATTCAGCAACCCCACCTGATAAATCATATACTCCAGTTTGATTTCTAGTAGATGTCTGAATATATTTTATTTTATAAACATCTTCTTCATTATCAGCACCACCTGTAAGATAATTTTCGTTATCATTAATGCTCAGATTTGCTCCATTAGTTCCATATTTACTAAAACTTAAATATGCAACTGCTCCCCACTCAGATATTTTTGCTAAATGGCTATCATTATTTCTATCATAATTAAAAGCATTTAAATAGGCATTTTTTACTGAAATATCCCTCCAAGCTCTTTTAGCCGGCTTACTACCAAGTAAAATTTTATCATTTGCCAAAACATCCATAGTTTGAGCTATTAATCTAATCTCAGAAGTTTCAAGGGATGCTTCATATTTTGAAATCCAAAAACCAGATAGTTCAAGATCATTACCAGCATTTATATATTCATTAGCCTTATCATTCATAAACGCTGGATGTAAAATATAATTATTTCCGACAGAAATTAAACCATTATTAGCATTTGCTATTCTAAGAAAAGTATTTTTATCATTATTAGAAACTTTTAAAATACCTCGTGAATCGCTATATCCCAAAATATTTGTATATGTAGAATCTTCATAATAAATAATTTTATAAGCAAACCTTGGTATCCATACAAAATAACTATTATCCTTATTTATTGCATTTGCCCACATTTTATTATCATAGTCATACCAATCTCCATCCCTATCACTAGTGCGAACAAATTTATAATTAACTTTATCATATTTAACTGGACTCAAATCATTTAAAATCGGTTTCAACGGCTTATCTATTTGTCTGTTTTCTTTATCCAACCAAATTATTTCAATTCTTCCATAAGTTCTATCCAAATTAACATTAGCAGTATTTAATATTAAATTTTCAACTCTAGGCTCCATTTCCACTAACACAGGATCAGTTGCCTTTTTATAATTATCTTCTTTCTTAACATTATTAATTGAATTAATAACTAACATTAATGCAATACTTATTAATAAAAAAATAAAAATACCAGAAATTATTCCAATAATTATCGCTTTAGACTTCGTTTGCTTTCTCGTTTCATAAAAAGAATCAAGTTTTAAAGCACCTTTTAAATCATTGCTCAATACATCATTATCAATAATTTTTTCATCATTTTTCTTCATAAAAACTCCTCATCTTCATATTATAGAAATATAAAATACTCCATAATATAGCAAAAGAGTAGAAAATATTCTACTCTTCTTATTTTAATTGTTTTCTATCTTGTTCGATTTCTTTTAAAGTTTTCTCCAAAGATTTTTGAAGTGTAGCTAAAATATTATCAGCATACTCCTTAGCTCCAGAAGTAATCTGTCTAGAACTATCATTAGCAGCAGACATTATCTGATTTTTTTGTTCATAAGCCTTTTTAGTAATCTCATGTTCATCAATCATTGCAATGATTCTATTTTCAGCTTCCTTAACAATATCATTAGCTTCTTTTTTAGCCTCAGCTAAAATACGTTCCCTCTCCTGTCTAACAAACTTTGCAACTTTTAATTCTTCAGGTAATTTATTTCTAACATCCTTAATCAAATCCAAAGCTTCTCTTTGCTCTACCATAATCTTATTTGAAAGCGGTACTTTTTTACTATTTTCAATCAGATCTTCCAAATTATCCAATAATGTAAAAATTTCCATATTATTTCCTCTCGAATTTACTAATCTTCAATTTTATCTAATAAAAATTAAATTAGCTCTGCCATATTTTCTATGATCTAGAATTTCAATTCCTTGAATCTTCTCTAATTCACTTTTATCCCTTAAGTATTCATCTGTTTCGATAACAACAAATCCATCTTCTTTTAATACTTCATTTTCTTTAATCATCCTAATTGCATCAACAGATATATCTGCTTTATATGGAGGATCAATAAAAATAATATCAAATTTTTCTTTAGTTTTTTCCAAATAGTTTTTATAATCCAAATTATAAACTTTTGCTCTATCAATTAATTTAGTTTTTATTAAATTTTCATTAACAAACTTTAAACTTTCCTTACTTATATCACAAAAAACTGCAAAATTTGCACCCCTGCTCAATGCCTCAATTCCAATTGCCCCACTACCAGCAAACAAATCCAAAAAATCACATTCATATATTTTATCAAAAATAATATTAAACAATGATTCCTTCACTCTATCCTGAGTAGGTCTGGTACTAAGACTATCAATTGAAGAAAGTTTAGTTCCTCTTGCACTACCACTTATGACTCTCATAAATACTACCTTCTCTATAATCAAGACAATTGTAGCATACTTGAAAAAAAAAATAAAGAGGTACAATATAATCAGTACCTCCAACTAAAATTAATCTTCTCTATTAATCTCTTTTATTAATTCCAATTGTGAAATTAACAAAGATTCCATTCTTGCTTTATAAACATCAAATTGTTTTTTCAATTCTTCCAATTCTTGCGATTTATTAATAATTTCTGTTTGAAGACCCAATGTAGATTCCCTTGCTCTAGTTTCAGCATCTTTTATAATTTGATCAGCTTGCTTTTGAGCAACATCCTTTACTTCATCAGAAGCTTTTTGAGCCATCATTAGAGTACTTTGTAATGTATTTTCAATATCTTGATAATGTACTAATGATCTTTTTAATTCTTCAATCTTATCTTGACTCTCAGTTACTTGTTTATACAATTTTTCATAATCCCTGGTTAACTCTTCTAAAAAATCATCAACATCTGTAGAATTATATCCATTCAAAGCTTTTCTAAATCTTTTGTTTTCTATTTCTAATGGTGTAATCAAAATAATACCTCCATCTTACTAATTAGCTTTTAAAAATTGAACAGCTGAATTCTTAGTTCTTGTTTCATTAAATTCATCCATTTTAATATCATAATTAAATGGTGCAACTAAAAAGATAGAATTAGAAATCTTTTCCATATGTCCATCTAAAACATGTGCTGCTCCACTAACCATATCAATCATTCTTCTTGCAACATCTTTATTTAAGAATTCTAAGTTCATAATTATAGATTTTCTATCTCTTAATAAATCACAAACTTCTGTTGCTTGCTCGATTTTTGTTGGTTGTAAAATTACCATTTTAACTGCTGAATTCATTGGTTGAACTTTTTTATTAGATTTAATACCAAATAAGCCCTTATTGGCATTATCATCCTCTTCTTCATATTCTTCGCTATATTCAGCATCATCGTAAATTTCTTCATCTAAATCTTGATCATTATCAGTACCATTCATATTGAACATACCCCAAGCTTTTTTCAAAACGTTAACCATTGTAACCTCCACTATCTTTTTTTCATTAGTCATACGATTATTTATAGTATCCAACTTTATACTAATATTGTCAACCAAATTGATAATATGTTATTTTTTTTTAAATAAATTGTTTCTTTTTTGTAATATTTTATATTATTGATTAATTGCATTTTTCAAAGCCACACTTGGGTTTAAAACCACTTCATCATATAATAGTAATGAAGTTGATATATTCTGTTTTAAATTTAATTCTTTCAATTCAACCAAACTATAATTACTAACAATTGAATAATCGTCCGATTGTTTTAAAATTTTCACCAAAACATAATCATTATATCCATTATTGCTTCTAATGACATAACTCAAACCATTAACATTAAAAATTGCCGAATTAGGAATCTTATTACCAACCTTATTCCACCAAACCAAATCAACTCTTATACTTCTATAAATAGATAAACTCTCTATTCCCTCATCAAATTCAATAATAAGGACAACATCCCCATTACTTCCTTCTCTATTAATTCTTACAATTTTACCTTTTACCATTTGTGCATTTGGTAAAACAATTGAAAGTTTTTGTCCCTCTTTAGCAGTTTTTGCTTCTTGCGTTTTACTAGTAACAGCAATATGACATTTAAAATTATTAATAATTTTACCTTTTTCACTATTAACAGGTACAATATCTCCAACTTTCAAATTTAATTTTTTAATATAATCTTTTGTATATTTTGAAAAATCATCATTTTTTAACTTTTCTTCAAAACCATCAATTCTATATGAAACAATTCCACTTTTTTCAGCCTTAATATACTCAGCGCCATCAGCTATCTGCTTTTCCAATTTACTACGTTCATTGATCAACTGCTTTAAAGTAGACCCTGTAGGACTTAAATCACCAGCTAATTTTGCTTTCTTTAAAATTAAAGAACTAACATTTCTCTTATTTTCTTTCAATATTTGCACACTGTTTGTTTCAGGTAATTCCTTTATTTTATTCAATATTTGCGAATCAATTAACTTTGTACTACTAGAATATAGAATTTGATTATTTTCAGAAATTGCTAGATTTATTTTATTATCCAATTCAGCAATTTTCGATTTAGTTTGACTCTCATCAGTTGAAAAATATCTAAAGATTGGATCACCAACAGCAACCTTCTCACCTTCATCAACAATATGTTGCATTCCATTTTTCAAATTTTTCCCCTGTACAATAGTTTCATCCCTTATAATAACTCCAGTTACAGTTTCTTCTTTAGTAACAGTACCCTCTTTAACAATTACAGTACTACTAGGATTTTTCATTAACCCAATAATGCCAAACATTACATAGCTAATTACCAATATAAAAACAACTAATATACAAAAAAATGTAAACCTATTAACTTTTTTCTTTTTTCCCGTATTTGTTTTTTTCACACTTCCTCCAAATATTATTATTTCAATGAATTTAAAATAATCTCAGTATTCTTAGGATTCCCCGATTCAATCCAAGTAGCATCATCATAACTTCTAAACCATGTTAACTGTCTTTTAGCATATCTTCTTGTCTCAAGTTTTATTTTTTCAATAGCCTCATCAAGTGAACAATTGCCATTCAAATAATCAACTATTTCCTTATATCCCAATCCCTGCATTGCAGTTGGAAATTCACTATACTCTTCAAGCATTCGCTTTACTTCATCAACAAGTCCATCTTTAATCATCAAATCAACTCTTAAATTTATTCTATCATAAAGTTTCTGTCTATCCATATTCAAAACAAAAATTTTATAATCATATTCAGGCTCATGTCTCGATTCTTTTTCCAATTCTGTTTTAGTTTTACCCGTAGAATGATATATTTCTAAAATTCTAGAAATACGCTTTCTATCAGTAGGAGCTATTTTTTTCAATGCCTCAGAATCAATACCTTCAGCCATTTTATATAAATCTTTAACATCAATATTTTCAAGCATTTTTCTATATTCTAAATCAGTTTCAACCTCATTATAATGAATATTGTAAATTAAAGAATTAACATATAATCCAGTTCCACCAACAATAATAGGCACCTTATTTTTTTCTAGGATTTCTTTTATTTTACTTTCAGCATCCTTCTTAAAATCTGCAACACTATATCTCCTATCCGGATCAACAAAATCAACCAAATGATGAACTGCTTGTGCTCTTTCTTCATTAGTCGGCTTCGCACTTCCAATATCCATATCCTTATAAATTTGCATCGAGTCAGCAGATATGATTTCTCCATTTACTAAATTAGCAATCTGAATTCCTAAACTAGTTTTACCAGAAGCTGTTGGCCCACATATTACAATTACTTTCTTTTTATCCATATATATTCCTTATTATTGAATTCTTGAAAACTTCTTTTCAATATCGGTTTTAGTCATTTTGATAACTGTTGGTCTTCCATGTGGACAGCTAAATGGATTAGGTAATTTATATAATTGCTCAAACAAGCTATCAACCTCTTCTTTACTCAAAGCCATGTGAGCTTTAACAGCCGATTTACATGCAACAGTAGCTAAAAATTTATATTCTAATTCCTGTTTAGCAGTTCTTGCAACAGTATCCATTTCATCCAATGTCTCCAAGAATAGACTTCTTGTATCAAAATCCAAACAGAATTCTGGCACTCCAGTTAATTTAACAGTATTGTCACCAAACTCATCAACTGTAAATCCAGCTTTATTAAATAATTCCTTATTATCTCTAAAAATACCCATTTCCTTATTTGATAATGTAATAATATCAGGTAATAACATTAATTGTGAATCTTTATCAACATCATTATAATAATTTGCTTTAACTTTCTCAAACATAATTCTTTCATGTGCCGCATGCTGATCCATCATATACATTTCATCGTTAATTGTAAAAATAATATATGTCTTAAACGCGATGCCCACATAATTATAATGTGGCTTTTTAATATCATTATCTTTATTTTCAAACAGTGAGACTTTTTCACCTTCAATTGGTTTTAAATTTACATCTTCATTTTTTCTTTGAATTTGATATTCTTCTTTAGCTGCTTGAATATCCCTTCCAAACAATTTTCTATATTTTTCTTCAAAAGAAATATCTTTATCCTCAATTAAAGATTTTTTATCATTATTATTTTCAACTTCATCCAACTTTGATTCATTAAGGGTTCCATCTTTTTCATACTCATAATTAGCTTGAGCTTCCTCAACTTTATTATCCGCAATATTAGATTCTATTTCTGGTTCAAAAACCTCTTCTGAAACCTCATTAACTATTTCAGAATTATTAGATTCTTTAACCTCTTCACTTAAATTTTCATTTTTAATATCATTAATAACTTCAATCTCTTCAGTTTTTAATTTATCATCATTTACATTAGAATCAGTTACATTACTTAAAGAATCATTAACTATATCCTTATTTTCCTCCTGGTTTTCACTATTAGTATTTTTAATTTCTTTTTCTTCATCATTAATCATACCATAATCATTACCAACAGTATCATTTAACAAATTCATCTTATCTGCAACACTTGCATTTTCACCAAGATGATCATATCTATTTAAATTATATTCAATTTTATTATTTCTGCTCTTTTGAATTTTATCAAGTTCTTCATTAATTTTTCCAATTTTATCATCAACTTCAAACTCTGACTTTTCACCATAAGGAGTATCTTGTACAACATCCATAGATTTAACATTTGGAGATTTCAAATTCTTAAAAAAATCAAAATCCTTATTTTCTTTTTCATTAAACTTTTCTTCCTTGTTCAATCCCCAGAATTTAAGTCTTGCAGAATTAGTTAGATTATCATTTTTTACATCTTTATCAAAATCAACTTTATCATCAGAAAAATGTTCTTTTTCATGATTCGTAATTAAATCAGTCTTCAACATTGTATCTTTAACTGCATGAAAAACAGCTTTAAAAATCTTTGATTCTTCTTGAAATCTAACTTCCATTTTAGTTGGATGCACATTAACATCTAATTTTTTAGGATCCATATCCAAATTTAAAATCAAAAATCCATGCTTACCAATAGTAACTAATCCTTTAAATCCTTGTTCAGCAGCACTTGATAAAGTTTTGTCCTTTATAAATCTTTTATTAACAAAAAATAATTGATTTGTTCTATTAGATCTAGCAATCATTGGCTTTCCAATAACACCTTTTATATAAATATCCTCATATTGATAATCAACTGGAATAATATTTTCCAAAACTTCTTTTCCATAAATAGCATAAACAACATCTTCCATTCTTCCATTTCCAGATGTTTGAAGTTCAATTTTACCATTATTAATAAATTTAAATGAAATGTTTGGATTAACTAGTGCAAGTCTTTTTATTGCATCTTCTATATATCCCGATTCAGTAAAATCCTTTTTTAAAAATTTATATCTGACAGGTGTATTATAAAATAATTCCTTAACAGTAATACTTGTACCAGGAGCACATCCCGCTTCATGCTTATCAATAATATCTCCACCTTCAACTTCGACTTGATAACCATTATCTTGACCTATGGCTTTAGACAACATTTGAACCTTAGCAATAGCACCAATACTAGCTAAAGCTTCACCTCTAAACCCCATAGTTCTAACATACTCTAAATCTCTAGACTCTCGAATTTTACTAGTAGCATGTCTTTCAAATGCTATTTCCATATCATCAGGCATAATACCATAACCATCATCAGTTATTCTAATATATGAAATACCACCATTTTTAATATCAACAGTAATTTTTCTAGCACCTGCATCAATTGAATTTTCAACAAGTTCTTTTACAACAGAAGCCGGTCTTTCAATAACTTCACCAGCTGCAATTTGATTTATAGTTAAATCATCAAGTAATACTATTTTTCCCATTTTTTCTCCTCAAAATTATCTAATCATATGTATTATATATTTATA
>JABCOX020000060.1 GCA_013333395.2 Clostridiales bacterium
AATTTGACGATTCTTCTAACTCTTAAACTACCTTCAATTCTATGTCTGTTTTCATCAAAATCCCATCCATCAACTTCACTATAATTATTAAAATAATCTATCTCTTCATTGTATATAGTATTTATAAATTGATTTCTTTCTTCATCAGTTAATTTTCTATATTCTATATAAATCTTTGAATAATATATAAAATTAATTATTAAACAATAATCGTCATTAAATAAAATATATAATGGGTCAATTAATGCTTTATATACTATTTCATTATCTATTTTTGCTGGTATTTCTGGATAAAATGAAAAAATCCTTTTAATCTCTAAACAACTGATTTTTTCTTTTAATACACCAATTATATATTCCAATTCTGTTTTTGTTTGGATATTTTCCCATTTTAACATACTATCTCCTCCTTCAAAATATATTAAATATTGACTTGCTTTTATAAAATATCGATTCAATATCACTCTATCACATTATCATTACTATTTATAGACAACTCATTTTTCTTATCATTGTCTGAATATAATTCAAATTTATCAAATAATGCCATTTCTAAAATGTTTGATAAATCAATTCCTTCTTCTTCAGCTCTTCTTGCATATTGTTTTAATATTCTAACTTTTTTAGTTACTCTTCTTTTGTCCCATCTTTTTTCCAATACAGTTGTGTCCACTGTCACATATGATTTGAATCTACTTTCATACTCCCAGTCATCTACTTCCTTCTCAAATTTTTCATCATATTTTATGTCTTCTATTTTACTTGCTTTTGGTATTTGAGTTTTATTTTCAATACAATCTAGTATTAATGTTGTTATTAAGTCTTGTGCCATATAAATTGTATCATTTAAGTCTTCTCCACATGTTGCCGCATCATTGAAATCCGGAAAAAATACAGAATATCCTTCTCCTCCTTTTTCTTCATAAAAAATTGCTGGATATGTTACAACCATACTCTCCTCCTTATAAATTTATTTTTTATAACATAAAAAAGCACGTGAGCAAAAGCTCCCGCACTTTATTCATTGGTTGGGCTGGCTAGATTCGAACTAGCGCATGTTAGAGTCAAAGTCTAATGCCTTACCGCTTGGCTACAGCCCAATGTATTAAATTTTTATAAATGGGGTGGAATAAGGGACTCGAACCCTTGATCTCCAGTGCCACAAACTGGCGCGTTAACCAACTACGCTAAATCCACCATGTGTCCTTATAAGTACTGCTTTAGTATATATGATATCTTTTTTGTTGTCAACATTTTAAGTGATTTTTTTATAAAAATTATATAGAGATAGATTATCTATCTCTATATAACCTCTATAAATTTATATATACATTATTCTTTTTCTCTGGCCCATACGATTAATCTCTTTTGAACATCGTCTGTACATGTTTGTAATGATATCTCTCTTTTTCCTGCTGTGTCTCTGTTTGCATAATCGAAATCATCCGGTCCTGTTGTGTACACATTGTATACTATATATTCTACTTTATTTCCTGATGTATCTGTTACAAAAACAGAATCTCCATTTGCTACTTGATGTAATTTTGAGAAAAATAGTCTATTTCTGTAGTTGTGTCCCATGATTACATTGTTTCCAACTTCATTTAGTCCTGGTCCATATGCTAAACATACTGATAATTCCATTGCAGATGCTGACGCTCTTGCTAATACTGGATAGCTTACTCCAATTTTTGGAATTTCAATTTTTCCGGCAACTGTGAAACCTTTAAATGTTGTTGTTGCTATTTTTACTTTTTTGTTACCTTGATTAGTTGTTGGCTGCTCTGTTTTTATTTTTTCAAAATCAAATGATCCACTGTTTGATGGTGTAGTGCTTTGATCTTGTGTTTCTACAGGTGTTTGTGTGTTGTTATTTGGTTTGTTTACATTACTATCAAACTCATCTACTACTGCTTTGGCATCTTTTTGTTGGCCATATTCTTTGAATGTTTGATATCCATAAAAACCTAGTACTCCTATTATTGCTAATACTACAACTACTAATACTCCTGTTAAAATATTGTTATATTTTCTATCTACCATTTCTTTATACAATTATTTGGTAATTGTATACTCCTTTCTTTAAATTAAAGACTTTCTGGAAGTTTATCTCCACCTAGTATGTGAAAATGTAAATGTTTCACTGTTTGACATGCATGTTCGCCAGTATTTGTTACTAGTCTAAATCCTTGCTTGTCTAAATTCTGTTCTCTTACAATTTCTTTTATTGCTTTATGTATCTTTGTTAATAAACTTTCATCATTTAGCTCAAGTATATTTTCGATATGTTTCTTTGGTATCACAATGATGTGTACTGGCGCTTGTGGATTAATATCTTTGAACGCTAGTATATCATCATTTTCATAAACTTTGCTTGATGGTATTTCGTTTTTTATTATTTTACAAAAAATACAAGTTTCCATAACATAACTTACCTCAATTTCGATTATAACATATTTTTTTTTATTATTCAAGTACCGCTTTTATTCTTCTTACACCGCTACTGCTAGCTTCTTCTTTCTTGATTTTGAAGTGGCCTAATTCACTTGTTTGGTTTACATGTGGTCCTCCACATAATTCTTTTGATACATTTCCAATTGAATATACTGTTACTTCATCTGGATATTTTTCAATGAACATGCATTCTGCCCCTGATTTTATTGCATCATCCTTTTTCATTGTTTCTATTGTTACTTTGTAATCTGCTTTTATCCATTCATTTACTAGATCTTCTAATTTTTGCTTTTCTTCATCTGTTAATTTGTGATCACATGTGAAGTCAAATCTCATTCTTTCAGGTGTGATGTTTGATCCTTTTTGGTGGCAGTCAGGACTTACTACTACTTTTAGTGCTGCATTTAACAAGTGTGTTGCTGTGTGGTATTTTACTTCTGTTTCACTGTTTCCTGCTAATCCACCTTTGAATTTTTGTTCACTACCTTGTTGTGATTTCTTTTGATGTGCTTTAAATAATTCATCCAATCCTTTATCATCATACTTAAAATTATTTTCCAATGCCAAGTCTTTTGTTACTTCTGGTGGGAATCCATATGTTTCATATAGATTAAATATTTCTTTGCTTTCTAATGTGTCTTGGTTTGCATTCTTTAATCTATTTATTAATTTGTTGAATTCGCGTTCTCCGTTTGCTAATGTTTTCATGAATTTGTCTTTTTCTTCTAACATTACATTTTCAATTTCAACTACATTTTTTAATAACTCTGGATACATCTCTTTTAAGTTTTCAGCATTTAATTTTACTAATGTTGATAATTCTGATTGGTCTATTCCAAGTTTATTCATGTGACGTACCATTCTACGAATTAGTTTTCTTAGTACATACCCTCTATCTAAGTTGCTTGGTCTTGCTCCATCTGAAATTAACATCATTGTTGCTCTTAGATGCTCGGCTACAATTCTTTCACTTGTTTCATTTGGGTTTGTTGCTAATTCTGCTAGTTTTTCCATAATTGGCACAAATAATTCTGTTTCAAATGGTGATGTTTTTCCTTGTAATAGGAAATTTATTCTTTCTAATCCCATCCCTGTATCGACATTGTGTTGTTTTAATTTTGTTAAACTGCCGTCTTCATGTTTATAGAATTCCATGAATACATTGTTCCATATTTCGACATATTTTCCACAGTCGCATGATGGATCACAGTGGTCTGAACATGGCTCTTTTCCTGTGTCGTAGAACATTTCTGTATCTGATCCACATGGTCCTGTTTCTCCTGCTATCCACCAGTTATCTTCTAGAAAATAGATTCTTTCTCTTGGGATTCCTGCTTCTTCCCATAGTTTTGCTGTTTCTTCATCTCTTGGACAGTCTTCATTTCCTTTGAATACTGTTACTGAAATTTTGTCTACTGGTATTTCTAATTCTTTTGTTAGAAATTCATAACTCATTTTTACTGCTTCTTCTTTGAAGTAATCTCCTAACGACCAGTTTCCTAGCATTTCGAAGAATGTTAAGTGACGGTTATCTCCTACCTCATCAATGTCGTTTGTTCTTAAACATTTTTGATAGTCCGTTAGTCTATGTCCTTCTGGATGCTTTTCTCCCAATAAATATGGTACTAATGGTTGCATTCCTGCTGTTGTGAATAATACTGATGGATCATTTTCCGGTATTAATGATGCACTTGGTATTACTTGATGGCCATGTGATTTAAAGTAATTTAAATATTTGTTTCTGATATCTATTGCTTTCATTTTCTTTTCTTCTTTCATTTTATTCTTCTACTAGAGTTCCTACTAATTCTAGTTTTTCTAATTTATCTATTTTTACTTTTAAAAGTTTGTCTGTTAAGTCTTTGTCCGTTTTTACTTTTACAGCTAAGTAGTTTCCAGTATGTCCTTTAAAATATCCGTTTTCCGCTTCTTCAAACAATACTGTTACTGTTTTATTAATATATGTTTCATTATATTCGGTTTCATTTTTATCTGATAATTCTAGTAAGATTTTACTTCTTTCATCTTTGATTTTTGAGTCTATTTGATTTTTGAATTTTGTTGCGGCTGTTCCTCTTTTTGGAGAATATTTAAATATGTGCATTTTATACATCTTTATTTCTTTTAAAAATTCATATGTTTGATTGAATTCTTCTTCTGTTTCTCCTGGGAATCCTACTATTATGTCAGTTGTGAAGATTACATCTTTATATGCAGATCTAAGTATTTTGCAAATTGTTCTAAAATCTTCTGTTGTGTATCTTCTGTTCATTCTCTTTAATGTTTCATCGCATCCACTTTGTAGTGATAGATGAAAATGATGGCAGATTTTTTCTAGTTTAGATAATCTTGTTACAAATTCTTCTGTTATTAACTTTGGTTCTATTGATCCAAGACGTATTCTTTCTATTCCTTTTACTTTATTGATTTGTTCCAATATTTCTATTAGTCTAAATCCTCCACTTGCTAAATCATCATTTGGTGTGTATTTTTTATATTCTTCATTGTAATTATATTGTTTTCTATATTCTCTTGCTGTTTCATCTGTAAAGTCTTTTCCATATGATGCTAAGTGAATTCCTGTTAGAACAACTTCTTTAATTCCTTGTTTTGCGATATTTTCTATTTCTTCAATTATCTTTTTGGGATTTCTACTTCTGATATGTCCTCTAGCATAAGGTATGATACAGTATGAACAAAATCTATCACAGCCATCTTGTATCTTTACTACTGCCCTGTTTAATTCTGTCATTGTTGTTGATTCGAAGTCTTGATACTCGCTTTCATTCATTATATCTGAAATTAAAATTTCCTTGTTTTGATTTTTTAAGTATTCTTCAATTATTTCTACTATTTGATTTTTTTCTTTACTGCCTATTATCAAATCTACTTCATCTATTTGTGCTATCTGATCTTTAGCTACTTGTGCATAACATCCACAGGCGACTATTATTGCTTCTGGATTTAATTCCTTTGCTTGTCTCATCATTTGTCTTGATTTTCTTTCTGCTATGTTTGTTACGCTACATGTATTTATTATATAAATATCTGCTTTTTCTTCTTTATCTTTAGTAATTTCATAACCTTTTTGTGTGAATGATTGTCCCATTGCACTTGATTCATATGTGTTTGTTTTACATCCTAGTGTGAAAAAATGAACTTTCATTTAACCTCTCTCTTTAATCTTTTTATATACGTCATACCAGTTATAGCATCTTATGATTTTTTCGTTTTCTGCTATGTCTCTATTGTATTTGGCATCAAAACAATAGACTGGCATTATCTTTGATATTTCTTCTATATTTGTTTTTTTATCTTCTATCATCATGTCTAATTTTAATTTTTTACATATTGTTGTTTTGTCTTCAGGACTGAAATGGATTTCATCATATTTGATATTATTTGATTTTAACCATTCTTTTATGCCTTCTTGCATTGATTCATCCGTCATTGTTGTAAAATCTTTTTCAATGCATCTAGCTGTTATGATATATAAATTATTGCCTTCTTCCGATAATTTATTTGTTACTTCACTTGCATATTTTCTTGCTGGTTCTTTCATATATTCTTCATATGATTCAAACCACCATTTTTTGTCCTGCTCTTTTGTTACACCATATATTTCACTTGTGTCATATCCTGAGGCATTTATAATACTTTTATTATATTTTTCATACATATATTTAGCTGCTGATTCATTTTGCCAAGCTTCAATATTTGTTAATACTCCATCTATATCTATTCCAATGTTCATATATGTGTCTCCTAAATTTATATTTTGTCTATAAAGCTTTGATCTACTGCATCTGCTACTTCTTTTGTTAAATGCCCCCATTTTACCATTTCATTTAAAACTTTTTTCTGTCTTTGTTTGCATAGTGTTTTATTTGATTTTGGTGAATATACACTTGGTGCATTTGGGATTCCTGCTAACATTGATGCTTGTGCTAAATCCATATTTTCTGGTTGCACCCCAAGATATCCTTGACATGCTTCTCTTATTCCATAGTATCCATTTCCGAAATATATTGAATTTATATACATTTCTAATATTTCGTCTTTTGAATATAATTTTTCAAATTGATTTGCCAGAAAAATTTCTCCTAATTTTCTATTTATTACATTTTTCTCTCTTATAAAATACAATTGTTTTACTGTTTGCTGTGTAATTGTACTTCCTCCTTCGGCTATTTTTTTACTTTTCAAGTTTGAAAAAAACGCTCTGATTATTGCCCATGGGTCGATTGCTCCGTGGTTCTTAAATCTATGATCTTCTACATCAATTACTGCATCTATATAGTGTTTTGGTAATTTATCTAACTTTATATAATCTGGATCTTCTCTTAAATTTTCTACAATTTCTGCGATTGGCTTATCTTGTATCGTTTTCCTATATATAATATATCCGTATCCTGCGATTAATAATATCATTACAAGGATCATAGCTATTAATATCATTATTAATTTTTTCATGGTATGCCTCCTTATTTCTTAGACATTAGCTATTTAATTATACAGTATTTTCATAAAATAATAAAGGTTTTTGGAAAATAAAAAAGGCTCTGATGATCGTGTCATCATGAGCCCTGTCTCGGTTTGGTTAATTTGTTACTTTGTTACTTTTTTTCTCCAGGCGCCACTCCTATTTCAACACCTGGTGTAGGTGTGTAGGTTGGTGCCATGTCGTTTGGGCAAGGTGGAACTATTTCCTCCTTTTTAGAAGTTTTTTGCTCCTCCTTTTTTTGGGTAACTTGTTTCTTGAAAGTGACATTGGCACTCCAAAGCACTTTTCCTTCCTTATCAAGAAATTCAAGTTTTGCTTCCCTTCCAGGAAGCTTTCCTTCTGACCACATGGATAAGTCGCTCATCCATGTGTAACCTTGATAAATAGGTGTCCATTCAAACTGAATTTTGCCAGATGTAACTCTGACCTTCACCACATTCTGGCCTTTGCCTGATTTCCAAGCAATGCCGGTTTCATCAACTGCTACTGTATTTTCTTTAACAGTAACAATTTGATTCTGGATTCGTTTCACTTCAGCCTTTCCAGACTCTTGTCCAGCTTCTACAGATTCTAAAACAATTCTCTGCATGCTTTTTGGATAGGCTTTAGTTGCCTTTCCTGCCGCTACGTCTGTATTTGCATTAACAGTTACTTCTGTTGTTTCTACTGCAGCAGTTTCCTGTACTTTTGGTTGTACAGTCGCTGCATATACATTTGTTGCCGATAATAAAATCATCATTATAATGGCCATAATCATGGCATTTGTTTTGTTCATAATATACCTCCTTAGTAAGTATATGAATCCCGAGACAACTAACTTTATGTATATATATCATACAACTTATGTTACCTTTTGTAAAGTGTTTTTTGTAATTTATTTGTAATATTTATGTAATATTATTCAATTACCACTCTTTTAAATTCCCAAACTTCATCTTTTATTCTTAATATTGCTTTTGAATTATCGTTTTCAATTATAATTGCATTTAAAAAAGTCTCATTGTTTGCTTCTTCATTGTTTTGTGGAACTTCTCCTTCATATACTAATGATTTAATTGTTCCAATTGCTGTTTTGTTAGTGTTTATAAAATTATCTAATTTTCTAGATTTTTGATAAAGTTTGTCTGAATTTTTTACCAAGTCTTTCTTTTTTTCATCTATTTTTTTATCTTCTTCTATTCTTGTAGTTTCGCCTGTTTCCTTATTATATATCTCTGTAATAATTTTATTATTTTCTTCTCTTTTAAATGTAACTATCGAATCATCTTGTTTTGGGCTTGATTGTACAACTTTTCTTTTATCAGTATTTTTTAAAATAGCTATTACTGCGAATATTGCTATTATTATAATAATTGGTATTATTATTAATATTATTTGTTTTTTCTTCATTTGTTAATTCTCCTTTGGTTTTTGATTATTATATATTTAGATATGATTTTTTTCAAGAATATTCCGATCTTATAATTTTATCATTGAAAAATAAAAAAATATGTGATATAACTACCACATAAATTGGGGTATAGCCAAGCGGTAAGGCAGGTGGCTCTGACCCACCGATGCATGTGTTCGAATCACATTACCCCAACCAATTATACAAGTTTAAAAGCAGGCTGAAAATTTATTGATCAGCCTGCTTTTTTTATTTTATTCTGATTTGTCCATCGTAGAATATTATTTGTTCTTTTACTATTATTGGTCTCATTATTGCAATTTCTTGATAATTCTCCACCATGTTTCTTTCTTCATTTGTTAAATACGATTCATCCATTTTTAGATTTTTGTGACACCATATTAGATGTCTTTGCTCTGGTGTGTATCTATTATCGTTTAAATTGTTGAAGTGATATTCTAAAACAAAGAAATTCTCATCAATATTTATTGTTATATTACTCCATTTTTTTCCTGAAATTGCATATAGTTTTTGAATTTTCCTATAAAAATATGCTAATGATTGATTGTATTGTTCCTCATTTATTCCATATTTTTGTACAATTTCATAACAATTTACTGCATTGCGTTTTAAGATTCCTTTTGGGTAATAGTAAAAAAACATCTCACCTTTATTAGGAAAATTTATACTTGCATATAAATGTACACTATTCCATTTTTCCGGAATTAGCTTTACTAATGAATCTAATATTTCTCTATATAATTGTTTGAATTCATTTTGCAAAGTTGTTACCTCCATTATGAATATTATTTCCTAATTAATAGACTTTCTCCTGTCATTTCTTTTGGTTTTTGCTCTTCCATTATATCCAACATTGTTGGTGTTAAATCACATAGTCTTCCGTCTTTTAATTCTACATTTTCCATTCCTACTAAAATTAGTGGTACTAGGTTTGTTGTATGTGAGGTTAATGGTTCTCCTGTTTGATAATCTATCATTTGTTCTGCGTTTCCATGGTCTGCTGTTATTAGCAATACTCCATTTTGTTTTTGAACTGCTTCTACAATTTCTCCAACACATTTATCAACTGCTTCTACTGCTTTTATTGCCGCATCAATGTTTCCTGTATGTCCTACCATATCTGTGTTTGCAAAATTTAATATGATTGTATCATATTTTTCTGAGTTTATTGCTTCTACAACTTTTTCTGTTACTTCATATGCGCTCATTTCTGGTTGTAAATCATATGTTGCAACTTTTGGTGAATTTACTAATATTCTGTCTTCTCCTGGATATGGTTCTTCTCTACCACCATTGAAGAAAAATGTTACGTGGGCATATTTTTCAGTTTCTGCAATTCTTAATTGTTTCTTTCCTAGATTGCTTACAACTTCGCCAAATGTGTTTGTTAATTCTTCTGGCTTAAATGCTATTTTTACGTTTGGCATTGTGTCATCATATTCTGTCATACATACAAAATCTATATCTAATTTATCTGTTTTGAATCCATCAAATTTATCGTCTACGATTGCTCTTGTTAATTGTCTTGCTCTGTCAGGTCTAAAATTGAAGAATATTACCGAATCACCACTTTCTATTTTGGCTAATGGTTGATCATTTGCATCTGTAATTACTGTTGGTACAACAAATTCATCAAATATTTCTTGTTGGTATGATTCTTCTATTGCTTGGATTGGATCTTTAGCTAAAACTCCTTCACCTCTTACTAAGGCGTTATATGCTTTTTCTACTCTATCCCATCTCTTATCCCTGTCCATTGCATAGTATCTTCCAGATAGTGTTGCTATTTTTCCTACACCTTTTTCTTTCATCTTTTCTTGCAATTCTTGGATGTATCCTTCTCCTGATGCTGGTAATGTATCTCTTCCATCCATAAATGCATGTATGAATACATTGTTGTCCAATCCTTTTCTTTTTGCTAATTCTAATAATCCATATAAATGTCTTTGGTGTGAGTGTACTCCACCGTCTGATAATAGTCCCATTATATGTAATTTCGAATTATTTTTCTTTACATTTTCGATTGCTTCTGTGAATTCTGGAATGCTGAAAAAATCTCCATCTTCAATTGATTTTGTAATCTTTGTCAATTTTTGATATACAATTCTTCCTGCTCCTATATTTGTATGTCCTACTTCTGAATTCCCCATTTGTCCATCTGGTAATCCTACTGCTGCACCACTTGCGTCAATATGTGATACTGGACATATTTTTCTTAATTTATCAATGTTTGGTTTTTTTGCCAAATTTACTGCATTTCCTTCATTATTTGGATTTTCACCAAATCCATCTAATATCATTAACATTGTTAATTTTTTACTCATTTTTCTACCTTCTAACTATCTTTATTTATCAAAATTTACTATTTCTGCAAATGATTTAGCTTCTAGCGATGCTCCACCTACTAAACCTCCATCGATGTCTTTCATTTCGAATAATTCTTTAGCATTTGATCCTTTTACACTTCCGCCATATAGTATTGATATATCATCTGTATTAAATAGTGATTTTATTTTTTCTCTTATTGCTTGGATTGCATTTTGTGCATCTTCAGATGTTGCTGTTTTTCCTGTTCCTATTGCCCAAATTGGCTCATATGCAATTACAATTTTATCTAAATCACTTGCTGTTAAATCTACTAAACCTTTTTCAATTTGACTTGTGATAATTTCAATTGTTTTTCCAGCTTCTTTTTCTTCCAATGTTTCTCCTACACAAACTATTGGAGTTAATTCATATTCTAACGCCTTTTTGATTTTCTTATTTACTGTTTCATCTGTTTCATTAAAATATTGTCTTCTTTCTGAGTGACCTACTATTACATATTTACAGTTTACACTTTTTAACATTGGTGCTGATATTTCTCCTGTATATGCTCCTTTGTCTTCATAGTGCATATTTTGCACTCCTACTTGAATGTTTGTTCCTTGTGCCATATTGTTTGCATAGAAAAAGTCTGTGAATGGTACACATATGATTACTTCATTTTTTGTATCTTTTACCATTGGTTCTATTTCTTCTATAAAGCTAATTGCCTCGTTTGGAAGCATGTTCATCTTCCAGTTTCCTGCTATTATATTTCTTCTCATTTTTATCTCCTGTTATTATTTATTTGCAATACATTCAATTCCTGGTAATGTTTTTCCTTCGATGAATTCTAATGATGCTCCACCACCTGTTGAAATGTGTGTCATTTTATCTGCTAATCCCGCTTTTGTTACAGCTGCTCCTGAGTCTCCTCCACCAATGATTGTTATTGCATCTGTTAAGCTTGCTAGTTTGTTTGCTATTGAGTTTGTTCCTGTTGCAAATTGATCAAATTCAAATAATCCTACTGGTCCATTCCATAATACTGTTTTTGCTGTATCTAATTCTTTTTTATAGATTGCAATTGTTTCTGGCCCAATATCAAATCCTTCCCATCCATCTGGAATTTCTTTATATGATACTACTTTACTTTCTGTTGTTGGTGAGAATTCTTTTCCTACTTTTGTATCGACTGGTAATAACATTTTTACGCCTCTGTCTTTAGCTTTTTGAACTAATTCTCTCGCTAAATCTAGTTTATCTTCTTCACAGATTGAGTTTCCTACTGAATATCCTTCTGCTTTGAAGAATGTATATGCCATTGCTCCACCTATTAATAGTGTGTCTACTTTGTCTAATAATGCGTTTATTACTCCTATTTTGTCAGATACTTTCTTTCCTCCTAAGATTCCTACAAATGGTCTTACTGGGTTATTTAATGCATCTCCTAAAATCTTTAATTCTTTTTCAATTAAGAATCCACATGCTGATGGTAAAAAGCTTGCTACTCCTGCTGTTGATGAGTGTGCTCTATGGCATGTTCCAAATGCATCGTTTACATATAATTCTGCTAAACTTGCAAATTCTTTTGATAATTCTTCGTCATTTTTTTCTTCTCTTGCATCAAATCTAACGTTTTCTAATAAAACTACTTCTCCTGGTTTGATTTCTGATGATAATCTTTTTGCATCTTCTCCTACTACATCTTTTGCTAATTTTACTTCTAATCCTAATTGTTTTGATAATTCTGCTGCTACTGGAGCTAGTGAAAATTCTGGTTTTACTTCTCCCTTTGGTCTTCCTAAGTGTGAGCATAAAATTACTGCTGCATTATGTTCTAATAAATATTTGATTGTTTCTAATGATGCTACAATTCTTGAATTATCTGTTATATTTAATTCTGAATCTAGTGGTACGTTGAAATCACATCTTATTAATACTTTTTTTCCATTTACATCTAAATCTCTAACTGTTACTTTGTTCATTTTATTACCTCTTATTTTATAATATTGCAAAAAAGCGGCTCTTTTAGAACCGCCTTTTTATAATTATTTTGCTAATTCTGCAAAATATTTGATTGTTCTAACCATTTGACATGTATATGAATTTTCATTGTCATACCATGATACTACTTGTACTGTGAATTCTCCATTTCCATTGTCTAAAACCATAGTTTGTGTAGCGTCGAATAATGATCCATATTTCATCCCTATTACATCTGATGATACGATTTCTTCCTCTGTATATCCAAATGATTCATTTGAAGCTGCTTTCATTGCTGCATTGATTGATTCTTTTGTAACGTTTTCACCTTTTACAACAGCTGTTAGAATCGTTGTTGATCCTGTTGCTACTGGTACTCTTTGTGCTGCTCCAATTAATTTTCCATTTAATTCTGGAATTACTAATCCAATAGCTTTTGCTGCTCCTGATGATGCAGGTACTATATTAACTGCTGCTGCTCTTGATCTTCTTAAATCACCTTTTCTATGTGGTCCATCTAATAACATTTGATCACCTGTGTAAGCGTGAATTGTGCTCATAATTCCTGATTGAATTGGTGCTAAGTTATTTAATGCTTGTGCCATTGGTGCTAAGCAGTTTGTTGTGCATGATGCTGCTGAAATAATTTTATCATCTGCTGTTAATATATTGTGATTTACATTGAATACTACTGTTGGTAAATCATTTCCAGCTGGTGCTGAAATTACAACTCTTTTTGCTCCTGCATTAATGTGCGCTTGTGCCTTTTCTTTTGATG
>JABCOX020000061.1 GCA_013333395.2 Clostridiales bacterium
AAAACGAAATCAAGGCAGAAAAGATATTGAATTAAATGAAAAAGGAATACTGCAAGCAAAAGAAACAGCAGAAAAATTAAAAGATAAAAAGTTTGATATTGTATATTCAAGCCCATTAAAAAGAGCAATGCAAACAGCCAAAATTATTACAAACCAAGAAATTATTGAAGATAGCAGAATAATTGAAAGAAGCAATGGAGAGCTTGAAGGAAAATTAAAATCAGAATATCAAAGTTTAGTTGATTTTACAGATCCAAATGAAACAAGATATAACATTGAACCATTGAATGATTTTAGAAAAAGAATAGAAAATTTTTTTAAAGAAATAGTAAACAAATATCCTAAAAAAGATATCTTAGTTGTTACACATGCAGGTGTAAGCATTTATGCAAAATGCTATTTTGAAGGAGAACCAATTGATGGCAATTACAGCAAATATAAATTAAAAAATTGTGAAATTTTAAAATATGAAAACTAAAAAGAGACACTTGTAAGATTTATTTAATTGTATATTAAACAAAATTGATATAAAATAGCCACAAATAGTATTATAAAGCGAAAATCTAGTAAAATATGAAGGAGTATGTTATGAAAGAATTTGAAATTGAACTATCAAACGGAATAAAAATTCCAGCTAAATTAGAATATGGAGAATTAATATATGGCGTAACAGCGATAGCAATTAGCAAAAATAATAATTATATTAACAATAATGATGTATCAACACTTACAGCTAAACATCCAATAACAGGAGACAATATTAAAATAATAATACTAGAGGACAATAATTTACAAAATACAGCAACATTATTAGTTCCAGCACACATACCAGAACATTTTGAATTAGCAAAGAAATATAATTTGCCATATAAGCAAGTAGTAGCACCATATTTTAGAGGAACTGGAGAGCAAACGCTAAGGCCTGATATAGAAACAAAATTTAGAAGAAGTGTAATTGCAGTAATAAAAAATGAAAAAGATAATACATATTTATGTGTAGATTCACCAAACAGAGTATGTAAGTCATTTGTATTAGGAGGAATAGAAGAAGGAGAAACACCCGAAGAAGCAGCAATACGAGAAATAAGAGAAGAAACAGGATACACAGATGTAAGCATTACAAGAAAAAGCATTTTCATACTACACAATCATTTTTATGCAGATTATAAAGGAGTAAATAGATATTCCCACCTATATATAGTATTCGGAAAAATAAATTCAGATATAAAGGAAGAAATGTCCGAAGAAGAAAAGAAAAAGCAATTACCAAAATGGATAAAAAGAGAAGAGTTAGCAGCGTTCCTAAACATTAAAATCAATATATTTGTAAATGATTATTTAATGGATGGAGACATAGTTTACACCGGAGACGGAATAATGATGAACTCAGAAGAAATGAACGGAAAATTAAGGTCAGAATTAAAGGAGCAATAAAATGAAAATTAGAGAAGCATGATTAGAAGATATAGAAAATATTTTATTAAACTTATATCAAGAATTAGAAGAATATCATTATAATAATAGACCTGAGATTTTTAAAAAATCAAATATAAAAGAATTAAAGCAAGAATTAGTAGATAAAATAAATGACATTATTGTAATTGAAGAGGAAGGTAGAATTCAAGCATTTGCAATATATACTACAAAAGACAGAATGTCACAAAAAGTTTTGTTTATAGAACAAGTAATTGTAGATAAAAAATCAAGAAATAAAGGATATTTAAAAGAATTGATAAATTATATTAAGAAAACAGCAAAAGAAAGAGAATGTTCAAGAATAGAGCTTTGTTGTTGGGAATTTAATATAAAAGCAAAAGAAACATATGAACATTTAGGATTTAAAAAACAAAGAACAATTTATGAACTAGAAACTAATTAATAGGAGAATGTCATGAATAAACTAAAAATATCAACTAAGATATTTAATGATATAAAAAAAGGAATAGAAAATCTAATAATTACAAAAGAAGACAAATTAGAAAAAGAAGCAACAATTAAATTAGTTGATGATACTACAGGAGAAGAAATAGAAGCACAAATAACATTCAAACAAAAATTTAGAACCATAAAAGAAGCAATAGAAAATATTTCTATAACATCAATAAAAAATGAATCAGAATATTTAGATTTTATAGGAGAAGTAACGGTATATAGAATTAAAACAGACATAGAAACAGATATCCAAAAACTAATAAAAGACAGCGAAATATACAATATAATTGATAAAAATGAATTAAAGGAACTAAAATTAGGAAGATCTGACACAAAAGTCTTTAAAACAAAATTAAACTCAAATCATCAAGAAGTAATATTAAAGATTCAATACATAGAAAACAAAAATGATTTAAAAGAAGAATATGAAAGATTAAAATGGATTGAAGGAAAATTAAATACACCAAAAGCATATTATTATAATGAAAAAGATAATATAAAATATTTGATAATGGAATATAAAAAAGGATCCCCATCATTTGAATTTAATAATATAGGATATCAATTAGGAAAAGCTTTAAATCAAATGCATCAAGTCAATATAGAAGATTGTCCATTTGATAAGTATTCTCCGGAACAATTATTATCTAATTTTCTTATTAAATTTGAAAGCATATATCAAGAGATTCAAGATAATTATAAAGATGAAACAAAAGAATCAATAATAAAATTTATTAAAGAAAATATTCCAAATGATACAGTCTTGACACACGGAGATTACAGTATGCCAAACATATTAATAAATAATGATGAAATTAGTTTTATTGATTTAGGAGAATTAGGAATATCAACAAAATATTTAGATATTTATTATTTTATGAAAAGTTTGAAAATCAATGAGAAGGAAGAAATATTTCAAGATTTTTTAAAAGGTTATGGATTAGAAAAAATAAATAATAATTATATAAAATGGATGGATTTAATAGATACATCACTATGCTAAACTTAAATAATATGGAATAAAAATTTGAAGATTCATTATTAAAATAATTTGTAAACAATAATTGATTTTAATTATTTACATAATAAAACACCCGAAAGTAGATAATTTATAAAGCAAACAATAAGATATTAAAGATAGGATATTGATAATGGAAATAAAAGACTTTAAAAAGGAAGAAGAAAAATTAAATCATATTTTAATCAAATATGATGAAGTGATGAAATATTACAAAAATAGAATAAATTCAATTTTTACAACATATGCAAATAATCAAACAATGATTGAAAATTTAACAGAGATATATTTAGAAAAAATTAGATTAATGGAAAAAAGTTTAAATAAACCATATTTTGCAAGATTGGATTTCAAAAGAGATGGAGAATCTGATATTGAAGAATTATACATCGGAAAAGTAGGAGTGATTGATGAAAAAAATGATAATATAATAATCGATTGGAGAGCGCCAGTATCTTCAATGTATTATGATAGTAATATAGGTGATGCATCATATAAAGCACCAGAAGGAATATGTACAGGAAAACTCTTACTAAAACGACAATATGAAATTGAAAATAAACAATTAAAAAGTTATCAAGATGTTGATACAGTGTCAAATGATGAATTATTAAAACCTTATTTAGAAGCTAGTGTTGATAACAGGTTAAAGAATATCGTATCAACAATTCAACATGAACAAAATCGTATTATAAGAGAGCCAGTAAATAAAAATTTAATAATTCAAGGTGTAGCTGGAAGTGGAAAAACAACTGTAGCACTTCATAGAATAGCATATCTGGTATATAATAATAGAGAAAATATTAAACCAGAACAATACTTAATTATTGGACCAAATAAATTTTTTGTGAATTATATTTCGGGAGTACTACCAGATTTAGATGTAGAAGATGTAAAGCAATTAACTTATGATGAATTATGTTCGGAAATATTGCAAGAAAAGATAACTTTAATAGATGAAGATATAAAATTACTAAAATCTATAAAAAATGAAAAAGAATTAACTTATCAAAAAATAAAAGTTTCTATGCAATTTAAAAAAGCATTAGATAAATATATTAAGGAAATAAAAGAAAATACAATACCAATATATGGTTTAAGAATAAATGAAACAGAAATAATATCAAATGAATTTATAAAACAAATATATAATTCATTTGAAGAGCTAGATGAATATGATAATATAAAAACAAGACTAATGAGAACAAATTTGTTTTTTGAAAAATATATTGATGAAAATATAGAACAATATAGAGAATACAGCGAAAAAGAATTGAAAAAAGCTTTAAAAAATTACTTTAATAAATTAATACAGAAGATTCCTAAAATTTATCAAAACTTTTTAAGTAACTTGGATAAATATTTAGAAATAAGCGAAGATATAAAAGAACAAGTTAAAATCAATATAACAAATTTAAAAAATAAGAAATTTGAATTTGAAGATTTAAGCTCATTAATATATTTAAAAGCTAAAATAAATGGAATAGATGAATACGGAAAATATAAGCAAATAGTAATTGACGAAGCACAAGATTACGGAGAATTTACTTTTTTCTCATTAAAATTTATATTAAAAAATGCAGCATTTAGTATTTTTGGTGATTTAGCACAATCTATATACCAATACAGGAGTATAGAAAATTGGGAAAGCGTACTAAATAACACATTTAGATATCAAGGAGAGATACAATATCTTTTGAAAAGTTATAGAACAACTACAGAAATAATGGATTCTGCTAACAATATAACAAAATATATTAAATTAAATACTGCAAAGCCAGTAATAAGACATGGGAAAAAAGTAAGCTTTATAAAATATACAGAAAAAAATGAACAAATATCATTAATAAAAAGAATTTTAGAACAATATAAAACACAAAATTATAAAACAATTGCAATAATTTGTAAAAATGAAGAAGAAGCACAAGAATTATACATAAAATTGGAAATGAATGATATAAAAAATATAACATTAAATGATACTGAGTATAATGGTGGAATATGTATTATAACAAGTTATTTAGCAAAAGGCTTAGAGTTTGATGGAGTAATAATATCAAATTCAGGAGAAGAGGAATACAATTCTAAT
>JABCOX020000062.1 GCA_013333395.2 Clostridiales bacterium
ATAATGTGGATTTTTCTCAATTAAATTTACAAAGTATATATCGATAAAATGAATTATGTAATCGGCGTAAATTAATAAATACCAAAAAATAGTATGTGGATAATGTGGATAACCCTGTTAATAACTAAAAACACTGATTAAAAAATGTAAAGAAAATGAAATATTGGAAATGTGAATTTTTTCTGATAATTATGTGTAAATTATGTATATTTTTATTATGTTTTTTAAATTATAAAAAAATGGTAATTCGTATATGGAGGTATTAAAATGGTTTGTTCTAGATGTGGAAGTAGTAATTGTCAAATTATTAATGAAGTTTCTACTTCAGGAAAAGATTTTTCTGCAACAAAGGGATGTTGTGGATGGTTTATGTTTGGACCAATTGGATTAATTTGTGGTTCTTGTGGTGAAGGAAGACAAATTAATAGTCGCAATTATTGGGTTTGTAATAATTGTGGGAGAAAGTGGAAGGCTTAGAATTAATGAAGTTTGATTTTAAGAAAAAAGATTATATTTGGTTTAAGTTGATGAATTATGGCGAAAAATTAGGATGTCATCAAATGCCGGAAAGAAGTTTTTTTATCAAAGGATATCAATGTCCGTTTTGTGCAAGATGTAGTGGAGCTATGGTTAGTGAAGTTGTTGCTATTATTTGCATTTTGATTGGACTTAGAATACCTTTATGGGTTTCGTTTTTACTAACTGCAATAATGGGAATTGATTGGTTAATTCAGCGTTTAAAGATAATTAAATCTAATAATGTTAATAGATTTATTACAGGGCTTTGTCGGTGGTTTTGGTTTAACATACATCTATTACTATGTGATTATATTTATATTAAAATTTATTGGAATAATTTAGGGAGGCTATTTTAAATAGCCTCTTTTTAAAATAATACATAGCTGATCATTTGAGTTTCTTGACGATTATGGTATTTTATGTTAAAATATTCAGAGTTTTTTTAAAAGAGGTGAAAAAATAATGGGTGACGAGCCGTGTCATTGTATGAAAATATATAATTTAATAAACAGCGTTAACCCGTTATTTATAATATAATAGGGTTTGTTAATTAAATATATATTTTCTCCAATCATTAATTTTTTAATGATTTTTTTATTATATTAGTAAAATGGGAGGAATGTTATGGAAAAAGTAATTGACTTAAATTCATTAACAGATGAATTAAAATTGATCGATATTGCAAAAACATTATCTGTATATGAGGATAATCAAATTGTGCTTTTATGTACTGCTTTAACAGATGAAAAGTTAGCAATGGTATTGGAGCATGCTGATGAAAATATTCAGCTTAAAATTATTAGTTATTTGACTAATGAAAAGATTTTAAAGATTTTTGGATATATGCAAAAAGATGATATTGCAGATATTTTAGGAATGCTTAAAATTTATAAAAGGAAGGAATTGCTTAATTTAATGATTGAAGGTGATAGAAAAATTCTAACATCTTTACTTGGATATAAAGAAGATTCTGCAGGTGGTATTATGACTACGGAGTTTATAATATTTAAGCAGGACATGACTATTAAAGACACTTTAAAAGAAATTAAAAAAATGGCCCCTAAAAATGAATTGCTGGATACATTATTTATATCTGATAATACTAGAAAAGTCGTTGGGACTGTTGAATTAAGAGATGTTTTAATTAATGATAATGATACAATTTTAGCTGATATTTCTAGTAAAAACTTTATTTCAGTTGAACCAGAAGTAGATCAAGAAGAAGTTGCAGCAATGTTTAGAAAATATGATTTAACTGTTTTGCCAGTTGTTAATAAAAAGCAAATTATTTTAGGTATTATTACAGTTGATGATGTTATGGATGTTATGGTTGAAGAACAAACAGAGGATATCTTAAAGATGGGTGGTGTTGATAAAGAAGAAACACTTAATTCAACTTTTTGGGATTCGGTTAAACTACGTTTACCATGGCTTATTATTAATTTGTTAACAGCATTTTTAGCAGCATTGACAGTAAAAGCTTTTGAAGGAACAATAGCAAAAGTTGTGGCATTATCATCTACAATGTCAATGGTTACAGGTATGGGTGGAAATGCTGGAACTCAAACTGTTTCAATTATAATAAGAAATATTGCAATGGGTAATATTGAACTAAAAGATGCTTTACCTCAACTTAAAAAAGAGATATTACTAGGATTAGTTAATGGATTAGTTATTGGTATTATAACTGGTATAGTAGTTGGAATGATTTATCAAAATGTTTATTTAGGAATTATTATATTGCTAGCAATGGTTGGAAATCTAATAGTTTCTGGTATTTTTGGATTATTAGTTCCATTAGTATTACAAAAATTAAAAGTTGATCCTGCTTTGTCATCATCAATTTTCTTAACAACAGCAACGGATGTATTAGGATTTTTTATATTTTTAAGTTTGGCAAATTTATTTATTTCATGTTTAGTATAATTTTTTTAAAAATATTTGACATTTGTGACATAAAAAGTTATAATAGTATTGTAATTAAAAGAGAGGAGAGAAAGAGTGGAAGTAATTCCACTCTTTCCTTTATGTAAGGAGGAACTGTGACTTCATTAGAAAAAAAGATATTTGAAGAATTGGAACCCATCATAAATGGCTTAAATATTAATTTATATGATGTTGTTTATGAAAAAGAAGGTAGGGATTTTTATTTAAGAATTTTTATTGAAAAAGAAAATGGAGTTGATATCAATGATTGTGAAAATGTAAATAATGCAATTAATGATATATTGGATGAAAAAGATTTTATTAAAGAACATTATTACTTAGAAGTTTCATCAGCGGGACTTGAAAAGACTTTAAGACTTGAGAAACATTTTAAAGATAATATTGGAAATAAGATTCAAATTAATCTATATAAGCAAATTAATAATTCTAAAAATATTGTAGGAATTTTAAAAGACTATGATGATGAAAAAATTTTTATTGGGGCAGATGAAATTATCGAAGTTAATAAGAAGGATATTTCACTTATAAAGACAGTTTTTGACTGGGATAGTATTTAATTTAAATTGAAAGGGTTTGAAAATGAAAAAGAAAGAAACAAACAAAATAAATAATAGTATTGATACACTTGAGTTGATGATGGCTATGGATCAATTAGAGAAAGAAAATGGAATCAGTAAAGAAGAGTTGATGAAATCTATTGAATCTGCATTATTGGTAGCATATAAAAAGAATTTTGAATGTAATGACGAAAATATAAAAGTTGTAATTGATAAAATTGATGGACAAATGCATGTTTATCAAGAAAAAACAGTTGTTGAAGAGGTTGAAGATAGTGATTTACAAATTTCTTTAGATGATGCTAGAAAAATTGAAGCAAATTACAATATTGGTGATATTGTTTCATTTGAATTATTGCCTAAAGAGTTTGGTAGAATTGCAGCACAGACAGCAAGACAAGTGATTACACAAAAAATTAGAGAAATGTCTAGAGAAATTATTTTTGAAGAGTTTGCTGATAAGAAAGGTGAATTAATTACAGGTTTAGTACAAAAAGCTGATGGTAAAGTTGTAATATTGGATTTAGGAAGAATTGAAGGTATCATGCCAAAGAAAGAACAAATGCCTAATGAAAATTATAAATTGAATGATACTATTAAAGCTGTTATTGCTAGTGTTGAAAAAGGATTAAAAGGTTCAACACAAATAATTTTATCTAGAGCGAATAATGATTTTGTAAGAAAATTGTTTGAAATTGAAATTCCTGAAATTTATGAAGGGATTATTGAAATAAAAGCTATTTCTAGGGACCCAGGTTCAAGAAGTAAGATTGCGGTATATTCTTCAAATCCAAATATTGATCCTGTTGGTTCATGTGTTGGACAAAAAGGAATTCGTATTCAAAATATTATAAATGAGTTACATGGTGAAAAAATAGATGTTGTAGAATGGAATGAAGACCCATCAATATTTATTTCAGCAGCATTATTACCTGCCCAAGTTTTAGCGGTTGATGTTAAGGAAGAAGAAAAATTTGCACAAGTAATTGTTCCAGATGATCAATTATCTTTAGCAATTGGTAAAGCTGGACAAAATGCAAAATTGGCTGCAAAATTGACAAATTGGAAGATTGATATTAAGAGTGAGTCACAATTCAGAGAAATTTTAGAAAAGATGCAACAAGAAGAAGTTGATGGAATATTGGATAATATTGAAGAAAAAGAAGATGACATTGTTGTACAAAATGCAGAAGAATTTTTAGAAGAAGATATTAATTCAGAAGATGTTGATAATACTGAATTATAAAATAAATAGAATAGAAAGATTGTAGGGGGAATAAATATTGGCAAAAATTAAAATTTATGAAATAGCAAAGGAATTGAATGTTGATAATAAATCAATAATTGATGCTGCTAATAAAATAGGGTTAGCTGTTAAATCACATTTAAGTGCTATTGAAGAAGATGAAGCAAAGAAAATAAGAGATACTTTTACTCCAAAAGCTTCTGTTAAAGAAGAAAAAAAGGTAAAGAGTAATAATAATGAGATTGCTAGAGGGCCTGTTATCATTAGAAGAGAAGTTATTGTTAATGAAGAAAAAGCAACTCCAGTAAAAGAGAAACCTAAGAATAATATTGGATTTAATAGCGCTCGTAATAGATCAAATGATTATAATATTGTTTATAGAGAAAAACAGGCTAAACCAATGAGTGTTAATGAATTATTTGGCATTAAACCTAAAAAAGAAGAGCCTAAAAAGGTTGTTGCAAAAGAAGAAACTAAAAAAGTAGAAGATGTTGAGAAGAAAGAAATAGTGCAAAACAATGATTTTGCTAAAAAGGATGATAGAAAACAATTGAATTCAGCAAATAAAACATTTGATAAAAATAGTACATCGCAAAATAAAAACGTTAATAATAATAGAAATTTTAGAGATAATAGAAATGGCGATAATAGAAGTAGCTATGATAATAGAAATAGTTCAGATAGAAAGTCGTTTGGAAATAATATTAGATTCAATAAAGATGGTAATTTTGGAGATAGAAAACCATTTAATAATCAAAATGGTGATAAAAAGGATTTTGTTAAAAAACCAAATCAATTTGCTAATAGAGCTGGTGCAAGAGATAATGCAAGGGATAAATTTAGTACAGTTTCTATTGAAGAGGTTGAAAAAGAAAATAGAAGAGATTATTCTTCAAAAATTATTGATAAACAAAAAGCTTTTAGAAATAGTGATGATAATAAGAAAACTAAATCTAAAAAAGGAATGGAAGAAGAATTTAATCAAGGTAAATTAAGGGATTTAAAATCTGTTGATAGATTATCAAATATGTTTGGTGATCAAGAAGGCGGAATGCTTGATTATTATGATTTATCTTCTGGAAAAGGTAAAAAGGGTAAGAAAAAATTAAAAGATGGACAAAAATCAAAACAAAAGATTTTTGAATTAAAAGAAATTACTATTCCTGAGAATATTTCTGTTAAGGATTTAGCTATTGAATTAAAGAAAACAAGTTCAGAAGTTATTAAGAAATTGTTTGATTTAGGTATTATGGCTAATATAAATCAAGATTTAGATTTTGATACAGCTTATTTAGTTGCAGATAGCATTGGAATTACAGCTAAATTAAAAGAAGTTGTAAAAGATGAAGATATATTATTTGATGATTCAGATGATAGAGAAGAAGATTTATTACCAAGAGCTCCTGTTGTTGTTGTAATGGGACATGTTGATCATGGTAAAACATCTTTACTTGATGCTATTAGAAAAACAAATGTTATTGGTGGAGAAGCTGGTGGTATTACACAACATATTGGTGCATATAAAGTTAAAGTTGGACAAAGAGAAATTACTTTCTTAGATACTCCTGGACATGAAGCTTTCACAAGTATGCGTGCTAGAGGTGCTCAAATAACTGATATTGCAATATTGGTTGTTGCTGCTGATGATGGAATTAAGCCACAAACAGTTGAAGCTATTAATCACGCTAAAGCTGCAGGAATTCCAATTATTGTTGCTATTAATAAAATTGATTTACCAAATGCAAATATTGATAAGGTAAAACAAGAATTAATGACATATGAATTAGTCCCTGAAGAATGGGGTGGTGAAACAATTTGTTGTCCAATTTCAGCTAAAAATAATTTGAATATAGATAATTTATTGGAAATGGTATTGTTACAAGCGGATATTCTTGATTTAAAAGCAAACCCTGATAGACAATCTAAGGGAACTGTTATTGAAGCGAGACTTGATAAGGCTTTAGGACCTGTAGCATCAGTTTTAGTTCAAAGAGGTACTTTAAATGTTGGAGACACTATTGTTCTAGGATCTTCAATTGGTAGAATTAGAACTATTAAGGATGATAAAGGTGAAGCTATTAAAGCAGCTGGTCCATCAACTCCTGTTGTTATTACAGGTTTGAAAGATGTTCCTGAAGCTGGTGATATTTTCTATGAAGTTAAAAATGAAAAAGATGCAAAACATATAATACAAAAGAGAAAGCTAGAAAGAAGAGAAAAAGCTATTGCTAATAATAAAGATGTAACACTTGATAATTTATTTGAAAAAATGGCTATTGATGATATGAAAGTATTTAATATTATCTTAAAAGCAGATGTTCAAGGTACAGCTGAAGCTATGAAAGCATCTCTTGAAAAGATTAAAAATGAAGAAGTGTATGTTAAAGTAATACATTATGGAGTTGGTGGTGTAACTGAATCAGATGTTCAATTAGCAAAAGCAGCAGGTGCAGTTGTTATTGCATTTAATGTTAGACCAATAGGTATGACAAAGTCTGTTGCAGAAAAAGAACAGGTTGAAATTAAGCAATATTCAGTTATTTATCAAGCATTGGAAGATGTTGAAAATGCTCTTAAAGGAATGCTTGCACCTGTTTATGAAGAACATAATATTGGTAATGCAGAAGTTAGACAAGTATTTAAAGTTTCAAATGTGGGAACTATTGCAGGATGTTTTGTACTTGATGGTAAAGTAGCTAGAAACGCAGGTGTTAGAGTTATTCGTGAGAGTGTTGTAATACATGATGGTAAATTAGTTTCATTAAAGAGATTTAAGGATGATGCTAAGGAAGTTTCAAAGGGATTTGAATGTGGTCTTCAAATTGAAGAATACAATGATCTTAAAGAAGGCGATATTATTGAATGTTATGAAAAAGTTGAAATTAAGAGATAGGAGGATTAATTATGGCTGGTAATGGAAATAGACTTGCGAGAGTTAATTCTGAGTTACAAAGAGTAATTAGTCATGTTATTAATTTTGAACTAAAAAATGCAAAAGTAACAGGATTAGTCAGTGTAACGAGAGTTAAGATTACACCTGATTTTAGATATGCTAAGGTATATATAAGTATTTATGGTAGTAAAGTAAAGGAGACACTTGAAGGTTTAAGATCTTCAAGTGGATTCATTAGGACTAGAATTGCTAGTGAAGTTAATTTAAGAGTTACACCTCAATTAGTTTTTGAGTATGATGATTCTGAACTTCATGGTGAAAAAATCGAAATGATTTTGAAAAAAATCAAAGAAGATGATAGAAAAATTAAGGGAGATTCAAATGACAACGATTGATCAGATATTAAAATGTATTAAAAAATCTAAAAATATTGTTATTGTGACACATGAAAATCCTGATGGTGATGCAGTTGGTTCTTCACTTGCAATGTACCATGCTTTAAAGGGATTGAAGAAAAATGTGGATATAATAATTCCTGAATATGCAAAATGTTTTAATGAATTGCCGGGAATTGATGAGGTAATTAAGGAGTCTGATAAGGTTTATGATTTAGCAATTTCACTTGATGCAGCAACTGATAAGTTACTTAATGTATGGGTAAAATATTTTAGAGAAGCTGATCAAAGAATTGTAATTGATCATCATAGTACTAATACAATGTTTGGTGATATAAATTATGTAGATTTAAGTGCACCTGCTTGTGCTCAAGTAGTATATATGTTGATTAAACATTATAGATGGAAAATCACTCCTGAAATTGGAACTTGTATTATGGCGGGTATTATAACCGATACTGGAGGATTTCAATATTCTGGTGTTTCTAGGGATACTTTTAATATTGCAGCTGAATTGTTGGATGCAGGTGTGAATATTTCAAAAGTTTATAAAAAGGTTTTTGATACTAAAACAAAATCTAGTTTCGAATTGAGAAGAATTGCTCTTGATAGAATGGAATTCTTGGAAGATGATAAAATTGCTTTTACTTATGTAACAAACGAGGATGAGAGAAAGGTAAATGCTGGAGTTGGAGATTATGAAGGAATTGTTTCTGAAGGTCGTTCAATTGAAGGTGTTGAAGTTTCAATATTTTTACATGAATTAAAGGATGGAGAATTTAAAATTTCTTTAAGATCCAATTCATATGTAAATGTTTCTGATGTTTGTATTATGTTTGGAGGTGGTGGCCATATTAGAGCTGCTGGCGCTAAAATGACTGCTGATCCTTTAGTAATTAGGGATAAAGTTGTAAATGAAGTAAAGAGACAATTGAAATAATTATAATAGCGGGGCTGGTGCCTCGCTAAATTTATATTATGAGAAAGTTATGAAGAAATTTTAAGTATGGGAGAAAGATATGGATGGATTATTGATTGTTGATAAGCCAAGAGGAGTTAGTTCTTTTAACGTGATTAGGGATGTAAGAAAAAAATATGGAATTAGAGCAGTAGGTCATATTGGTACACTTGATCCTGAAGCTAGTGGGGTTTTGCCAATTTTAGTTGGTAAAGCTACAAAGTTGTCGGATTTGTTAATGCTTCATGATAAGGATTATATTGCTGAAATTACTCTTGGAATTAAAACTGATAGTGGGGATATTGAGGGCAATATTATCGAAAGAGATGATAGTAATCACAATTATGATAAAAATCAAATTTTGACTGTTTTAAATTCATTTAAAGGCCATTCAAAACAAATTCCGCCAATGTATTCTGCAATTAAAATTGATGGAAAAAAATTGTATGAACTTGCAAGGAATGGAAAAAGTGTTGAAAGGGAAGAGAGGGATATTTTTATAGAGAATATTGAACTTTTGGATTTTGATGAGAAAATAATTAAATATAAAGTTACATGTTCTAAGGGTACATATATTAGAGTTTTATCAGAGGATATTGCTGAAAAGCTAGGAACGGTTGGATTTATGAGTTCGCTTAGAAGGACGAGAGTTGGTAATTTTAAAATTGAAGATGCGGAAAAGTTTATTAAGATTGAAGATATTTTAGATGTTGAAAAAATAGAACTTAATGATTCTAAGTATAAGAAATTTTTAAATGGAATTTTAATTAATGTTGAAGGGTTTAATAATGGTTGGATTAAGATTTATAAAAACGGTAAATTTAAAGGGTTTGGAATTGTTAATAAAAATTTATTAAAGAGAAAAATCGTAATTGATGAATAATTTTAGATAAAAAAATACCGCCTTGGCCGTATGAATAGGGATTTTAAGAACCTGTTTGAAACAGGTAGGTTACCTCAGGGTTGTTTCTGGGATTCTTAAATAAATTAAGAATGCACGCCGCAACTCAATTGTTGGATTCCTTTAAATCTAGATTGTGGATCTAAAATTCTATTCATTACGAACCACGCAGTAATTTATAATTAACTTATATCATAGTTATTGAAAAAAAACAAGTAAAATGATATTATACTATTAATTAATTATTACACAGGAGTAAACCATGAAAAACAAAAGAAAAGTTGAAAGCACAGTTGTAATAAATGGAAAAAAAAGTAATAATAGGGATAAAAAAGTAAATATTGTTTCTAAATTAATTTTTACTATTTTTTTGACAGTTATTTTGATTGCGATATTAATTTTTACTATAAAAAATTATGAAATAAATAAGCAATTTGCAAAAGAAATTGAAAGTTTTGCAAATTTAAATAATAAAACTGTTTTTTCTATTGATAAAATGACTTTATATAGCAGTGGTTTTGCTACAAAAAATCAAGAAAATAAACCTGTTTGGAATTTGAATATTGGACAATTTACAGATATTTCACTTAAAATTAATAATAGAAGTCATGAGAATGGTGTAAGTTATGAAAATACTATTAAAAGTTTGTATATTGATAATATTAAATATAATAATGTTACTATTGGTAATCAATCATTGCATTATAAGTATTTAGGGGACTTTGGTAAAGTTACGGCTAATGAAAGCAATAAAATTAATGATAAGTTAGTTTATGATGTGGTTAAATCTGGAGAAATTGATTTAACAGAGCCTAAAATTTATGCGAATGCTGATAATCCAATAATACTTGAGTATGTGAATTCAAACCTTAAAACTAATGAGATAATTTCTGATACAAACACTGAAGTTGTTTATGATGGGACATTACTTAAAAATACAAATATTCCACTGGATAAAATGAAATGTACACTTTCGTTTACAATTCATATTATTAATTATTACAATCAGGAATATAGAGCTACTGTTTATGTTGATATTCCAATTACAAATACAATTAATAATACAACAATCTATGATGGAAAACTTGACAAAGTGCTTGAAAACACAAATTTGATTAGATTTTTTAGAATAAAATAAAAGAGATGTAGAGTATGAAAATAAGAGAAGCTATATTAAAAGCAAGTGATAAAATTGATTATATTGATGCAAAGACATTAATGAAATATTATTTGGATGTTGATGAAAACTATATTATTGCAAATGGTTATAATTCGTTTTCAAATAAACAGATTCATGAATACTTTGATTTAGTTGATCAAGTTGCAAATGGATATCCAGTTCAGTATATTACTAATTCTCAGGAATTTATGGGTCAAAAATTTTCGGTTAATGAAAATGTATTAATACCACAACCCGATACTGAAATAAGTGTTGAAACATGTTTAAATAGTATTAAAGAGTCTGGAAAAAATAATGTTAAAATTTTAGATTTATGTACTGGAAGTGGTGCTATTGCAATTAGTTTAAAGAAATTTTTAGATGAAGCAAACATCCAGTCGGATATTAGTGCTTCTGATATCAGTATGGAAGCTTTAAGAACTGCTGATGAAAATGCTAAAGATATATTGGGAAAAGATGAAATAAAGTTTATGGTATCTGATTTGTTTGATGAAATCACTGAAAAATTTGATATCATTATATCTAATCCACCATATATTGAGACTGATAAGATAAGAGAACTTTCTAAAGATGTTCAGGCTGAGCCTCATTTAGCTTTAGATGGTGGAAGTGATGGGCTTAGATTTTATAGAAATATTCGTTTTCAAGTTGAGAATTTTCTTAACAAAGGTGGTTTAGTAATTCTTGAAATAGGATATAATCAAAAAGATGCTGTTTGCGAATTGTTTGAAGGAGCTACTTATGTTAAGGATTTAGCAGGGAATGATAGAGTTGTTGTCTGGGAGTATAAATAAGAGGTGTAGAAATGGAATCTTTTTCATCTAGAGTGAAGCAGGAACTTTCTGAAATAAATATTTGGAAAAATAGTAATGAAATTATTGCAGAGTTATATGGATATTTATTAACTTTTTCTAACAATAAAATTGTTACAGAGAATGATTATAATATTAACCGTTTTGCTAAAATATTAAAAAATTTGGATTATAATAATTTTAGTATTCAAATAAGTGGAAAGAATTATATTATTGAAATAAAGAGATTTAAAAATTTTAAAGAAATATATTGTATTCAAAAATTGAATGAAATTTTAAGTCAAAGTGATGAAAGTATTATTAAGGCTTTGGCTAGGGGAGCTTTTTTGGGAAGGGGTTCAATCAATAATCCGAAAAATGGCTATCATTTGGATATGATATTTGATAATGTTGAATATGCGAATATAATAAAAAATGAACTATTGAAATATAATATTGATATGAAGTTGCTTGTTGATAAGAATTTTGTATTATATTTAAAAGACCGGTGAAAGTATTTCTGATTTTTTAGCATTTATTGGTGCAGCTAAGTCGGTTTTGAATTTTGAAGATGAGAGAATCGTGAAAGAAATTAGAAATAATGTTAATAGATTGGTTAATTGCGAAACAGCTAATTTACAAAAAACGATTAATAGTAGTGTGGAGCAAATTGAGAATATTAAATTGATAAAAGAAAAGAAAAAGTTTAATTCTTTATCTGAGGCGGAACAGGCTATTGCAGAGCTTAGATTAAAGAATCCTGAGGCATCGTTTAAGGCTTTAGGGGAAATGCTTGAACCTGCAATTGGAAAAACAGCAGTTAGTTATCGTTTTAATAATATAAAAAAATTAGCTGATGAATTAAGGTAGAAAGGTTATTATGAAAGAAATTGGAATATATGTACATATTCCTTTTTGTAAAAGTAAATGTTTGTATTGTGATTTTACATCATATACGGATAAAAATACTGAAATAAGAAGGTATGTAGATTGTTTAAAAAGAGAGATCAATTATAGGTCTAAGGATGAATATCTAGTAAAAACAATATTTTTTGGTGGTGGGACACCATCAATTATTGATTGGAAGTACATTGTTGAAATTTTAAGCGAAATTAATAATGCGTATATTGTTGATAAAAATGCTGAAATTACAATTGAAATAAACCCAGGAACTATTGATAAGCACAAACTTGAAAAATATAAGGAAGCGGGTATTAATAGAATTAGTATAGGTCTTCAAAGTTCGAAAAAGGAACTTTTAAAAGAGATTGGTAGAATTCATACTTATGAAGATTTTGAAAATACTGTTGAATTAGCAAAAGAGGTTGGATTTACAAATATTAATGTAGATTTGATGATTGGAATTCCTAATCAAACAATTTATGATGTTGAAGATACTCTTGATAAAGTATTGGCTCTTGACTTAACACATATATCAGTGTATTCTTTAATATATGAAGATGGTACATTAATGACTAAAATGGTGGATGAAGGAAAACTTCTTGAAGTTGACGAAGAAATCGAAAGATATATGTATTGGTATGCTAAGCGTAGATTGGAGGATAATGGTTTTATCCATTATGAAATTTCTAATTTTGCAAAACCTAGTTATAGATGTAAGCATAATTTGGATTGCTGGAATCAAAAAGAATATTTAGGTTTTGGTGTTGCAGCTGCTTCATATATTGATAATTTTAGAATTAAAAATACTGATTCATTGGAGAAATATATTAGCAATATAAATAGTGATAAATATTATAAAAATGTAACAATTGAAGAAAAGCAAGACATTGATGAACAAATGAAGGAATTTGTTATTTTAAGATTACGAATGACGGAAGGATTTAAAGCAAGCGATTTTACGGCTAAATTTAATAAGGATGTTTATAAAGTTTTTGAGAGTCAAATGGATAAGTTACTTTCTGATGGATTAATTATTGCTGAAGAGTTTGGATATTTAAAACTTACTAAAAAAGGTCTTGATTTAGCTAATATTGTTTGGGGTGAATTTATATAAACTTAGGAGGAAATTATGGAAAACGATAATAATGAAATGAATGAAATTAAGGATAAGAAAAATAAGAAACTTAATAAAGAAAATAAGGGAACTAAAAATAAGAAAAAAATAATTATGGAGGCTATTCAAAAAATTGTTGCATTAATTATATTAATTGCAATGGTTGCAGCTAGTGCTGGTTATTTGATTTCTTATATAGTTAATTTATAGGAGTTGAATAAAATGTTTGATGAATTAACAAATAATTTAAAAATTAGTTTGGATGGTTATTTTTTAAATCTAAAAAACAATCCATTTGAAATTTTGACTGTTGTACTTGATATATTATGTGTTGCAATATTAATTTATATATTTTTCACATTAGTAAAAAAGTCAAGAGCTTGGCAATTATTGAAGGGTATTGTGTTTTTGGTTGTAATAACAGCAATTAGTGGATGGCTTAAACTTAGAATATTAAATTTTATTTTAACATCTATTATGACATATGGTGTTATTGCATTACTTGTAATTTTCCAACCTGAGCTTAGAAGAACACTTGAACAATTGGGCTCTAATACGAAATTCCTTAGCAAGTTTTTTGAATTTAATACATCTGCAAGGGATAGAGTGAAGGATGATATCTATAAAGTTACTGTTGCAGTGAATGAACTTGCTAAATCAAAAACTGGTGCTTTAATAGTTTTTGAGAGGGATATTAAGCTTACAGATATTATAGAAACAGGCCTTGAAATAAATTCTGAAATTTCACCTCAATTGTTAGTTAATATATTTGTGCCTAATACACCATTGCATGATGGTGCTGTTATTATTAGTAATAATAAGATTACAGCTGCAGCATGTATTTTACCACTTGCTGATGATAAGAATATTGCTAGGGAACTTGGTACTCGTCATAGAGCTGGTATTGGCATTAGCAAGGATTCTGATGCTATAGTTGTAATTGTATCTGAAGAAACGGGTAGTATTTCAATTGCTAATAATGGTGTATTAATTAGGGATGTTAAAGATGAAGCTTTAAAGAGAATTTTAATCAAAAATCTAGTGACTGAGAGATTTGGTACTGAAGAGAGAAGACAAAAGTTTGCAGCTTGGAGAGAAAAGATTAAAAATAAAAATGATAAATAGTAAACAATAAATATTTAAAAGATATGCTTGTGTTATGGCATATCTTTTTTAGATTGCTAAGAATGGTAAAATATTATATTTTGTAGTAGAATAGATAGGACGACTTTATATTATAAATTGGATAATATATTGTAATTAATGAGGAGAGAAAATGATAAATATTAGAATAACGATTGAATATGATGGAAAAGATTTTAATGGTTGGCAAAAGCAACCAACTAAGTTAAATATACAGGGAGAGATTGAGAGAGCAATTGGTATTATTACTGGTGAGGAAGTTGAAGTGATTGGCTCTGGTAGAACAGATGCGGGTGTTAATGCTTTGGCGCAAGTTGCTAATTTTAAGGTTTCTGAATTAAAGATTCCTGTTGATAGATTAATTTATGCTATTAATTCTCAATTAAAGAAGACTATTAGAATTATTAGTGCAGAGATTGTTTCTGAAGATTTCCATAGTAGATATGCAGCCAAAAGAAAAACATATAGATATACAATAAATAATTCAATTGCTGGAAGTGCTATATATAGAAATATGCAATATCATTATCCTTTTAAATTGGATGAAAAATTAATGGATGAAGCGGCAAAATATTTTATTGGTGAACATGATTTTAAAGCATTTAAAGCAAGTGGTACAAGTAGTAAAAGTAGTGTTAAAAAAATATATGATGCTAAAGTTTATAGGGATGGTGATTTGATTAATATTGAACTAACTGGTAATGGTTTTTTGTATAATATGGTGAGAATTATTGCGGGAACATTATTAGAGGTTGGAGAAGGAAGAATGGAACCAAGCAATATTGGAAGCATATTAAAAGACGGAAGTCGTAAAAATGCAGGTAAAACGCTTCCGCCAAGTGGTCTTTGTTTAGTTAGTGTTGAATATTAATTATATAATTTAATATTTGAATGTGTTACTGTTTCGTCTTCATTTTTTATACAAATTATATAACCATTTGGATGGTCTGGATCGTTGTATAGGAATGAATGAATCGTTTGGCCTAATTTGATTTCATGTTTAAAAAATATTTCTATATTATTGAATTCTGGACCATAGAATATATTTTCTGGTAATAGTTCATAGGCAAAGTTTAAATAATTTAGGTTGTGTACATGCATGTTAGCGTCTAAATCAAAACGACGAACTTTATATTTATCCGAGAAGATTGGATATGTTGTAGGGTCTGCTAGACGTGGTAAGTCATCATTGTTAAATACTTTTTTATCGATTGTTCCATACATGGTTCCAATATTTTCAGGAAGCTTGGCTATACGCCCTCTTGTTAAATCAAATAGGCAAAATTTTGATTCAGCTATTGCACATAGATTATTGTTTTCATCATACATTTCGTATTCTCTTAATGTATATATGTGATTGTAGAAACTAATCCATGTTTTTATAGTTACTTTGCTTTCCCTGTTTGGCCTATGAAATACTTGTAATCTCCAGTTAAGGATGATCCAAGATAAGTCATTTTCGATTAAGTCATTGAATGAGAAATTGATGTATGCAGAGTGTGCGTTGGCTGTTTTTTGAAATAATAGTAAAAACCCTTTATTGGTTAGAATCCCTTTTAGTCCTGAGTCTTCGTATTCTACTGTTGCTGTTGATTCAAATATATTGTTTTCAAATTTTTTCATTTTAATTCTCCTTTAAACAGGGTTATTATAACATATTTTTTAGAAAGGTTAAATAATGGATTTAATTAGTAAGTGTGAAATTTGTCCACGTAAATGTAAAGTTAATAGATATGAGAAAAAAGGTTATTGTAGATGTGATGATAAGGTTAGAATTGCGTTAGTTTCTAAACATTATTTTGAAGAACCTTGTATTAGTGGAAGGAATGGAAGCGGTACTATATTTTTTAGTAATTGTAATTTAAATTGTGTTTTTTGTCAAAATCATGATATTAGCCAGGATGGAAAAGGAATTGATGTTACAGTTGAAAGGCTGGCTGAAATTATGTTGGAGCAACAGGAAAGAGAAGCTAATAATATTAATTTAGTAACCCCGACAATGTATGTGGAGCAGATTATTAAGGCAATTGATATTGCTAAAGATGGTGGTTTGAATATTCCTATTGTTTATAATACGAATGGATATGAAGAAGTTGAAACAATAAAAAAATTAAATGGATATATTGATATATATTTGCCTGATTTTAAGTATTTTACTAATGAATTGGCTATTAAGTATTCAAAAGCTCCTAATTATTTTGAAAAAGTTACATCTGCTCTTCTTGAAATGCAATCACAATTTGATGAATATGTATTTGATGGTGAAATTATGAAAAAAGGGATGATTGTGAGACATTTAGTGTTGCCAAATCATATACAAAATTCTAAAAATGTTTTGAAATGGATTAAGGAAAATTTAAGAGAAGATATTTATGTAAGTGTTATGGCTCAATATTTTCCAACTTATAAGGCTGTTGGAGATGAATTAATTGGAAGAAAATTGTCTTTTAGTGAATATAGAAAAATCGAACAATATTTTTATGGACTTGATATTAAAAATGGTTATATACAAGATTTGGGGAAACATGAAGAAGAGTTTGTTCCTGATTTTAATATGGATAATGTAACATAATTGAAATATAAAAATAAAACTATTTTTATTGAAATAAGAAAATGTTAAGGGTATAGTATTATTGTAAACAAAAGAACGGAGGAAGAAAAATGCAATCATACAATATTGAAGAATCTACTTCAAAGCCAGCTGTATATGCACAATTAGCAACAATTACAAAATGGGCAAAAATTAGAAGTAAAGTTAGTTTAGCTATAAGAAATGCGTTTGTTATAACTCCATATAAACAAAAGGTTTTTAGTGAAGTTGCTGCTTTTTGGAACCAAGAAATTTATTGGAATAAGGGACTTCATATAAGACCTGCAGTAAAAAAAGATGTTTTTCAAGAAAATCAACCAATCATTGAGTTTCACGTGAATGAAGAACCGATTATGAATTTTGGAAATGAAATTTCAATTGATTCAATTGTTGAAATTCCTGAACAATATTTTAATGATTAAGATACAGATGATAAAATATATACTGTACAAATGAAAAAGTTTATAGTTACTAAAGAAGTTTGTGTATACAAAAGAGAAAAGTGTCAAATTTGAGCTTATACCTTGTATGGTATGAGCTCTATTTATATTATTGGAAAATTGAAATATAATATGCTTAATTAGTATGGAGGGGTAATGAGATATAGGGATTTATTTGATGAAGAAGATTTGATGAGTGATTTTAATAATAAGGATTACTCTAAATACGATATTAAAGCTGATAGTGATTTTAAATGGCAAAAAAAATGTATTGAGGAAATTAATGATAAAAATAATGTTATATTAAGTTCACCTACTGGAAGTGGTAAAACAAAAGTGTTTTTAGAGTGGGCAGAAAATAAGAAGGAGCGACCTATCATTATTACATCTCCAATTAAAGCTTTATCAAATCAAAGATATAGGGAATTAGTTGAGAGGGGCTATAAAGTTGGGTTAGAAACTGGGGATATTAAAAATATTCCAGAGGATTATGATTATTTATGTGTTACGCAGGAAATATATACAAATAAATATGTAGATAGAGAAGATGTGACAGTTATTTTGGATGAATTTCATTATATTTTTGAGAATTCAGATAGAGCTAGAGGTTATGTTGATGGACTGTACAAGTCAAAAGCGAAGAATTTGTTATTGTGTTCTGCTACTTTTGGAAACATTAAAGAATTTAAAAAGTATATTGAAAAAATAGCTGGTCGAGAGTTTAGTGTTTTTGAAAATCATGAAAGAATAACTGATATGCATTTTGGAGGAGATATTGAACTGCATAATATTGAAAATGCTTTAGTAATTGCTTTTTCAAAGGATGGAATTGATAGAGCAGTTGAACTTTTGAGAAGTTTAAGGGATGAACAATCACCGGAGAAAGTTCAGAAAATTCGCGACCTTGCTGAACAATATAAAGTTAGTGGGGATAGAGGCTTAAAAGATTTGTTTTTTGGAATTGCAAAGTATCATGGTGCAATGCTTCCTAAGCAAAAGTTGTTTATTGAGAAGTGTTTTGAAGATGGTCTTATTGACACGGTTGTTGGTACTGATGCATTAGCACTTGGGGTTAATTTTCCAATTGAAAATGTTGTGTTTGCGCAGCTTGCTAAATATTATGAAGGACCAATATCTAAAAATTTATTTGATCAATTGTCCGGCAGAGCTGGAAGAAAAGGATATTTTGATAAAGGAAATGTTTATTATTGTTCACAGCTTGGTATGATGATTGAATGTAGGGATTATAGAGTTGGTGATTTATATGAGAAGAATCTACAGAAGAAAAATGAAAATATATCAATAGAATTAACACCTAGAATTAAAGATATTTTAAACAAAAAATCTAGTGTTATGGATGAAGTTGATTATATTGCAGAATTTTCTACTGTTGATGTAAATAAAGAAGAAATGTCAGAAAATATTGAAGAAACTATTAATTCTATTTATTCTTCATTTAAACAAAATGTTTTAAAAATTATGAGTGATTTGATATATGAAGAAATTGGTACTAGACCTGATTTAAGTAAGCTTGATTTTCCTACTAGGTTATATAGTAAGAAGTATGATAGTTTAATGACTAAGGAAAGTGAATATTGTGACAATATCGCTAAAGTTTATTTTGAAGAATATTCACCTGAAACTAATTCAAAATTGTTTACTAAAGTTTTATGTGGTGTTGAACCTGATAAAATTATTGAAGAGATGTGCTATAGTAATGGGTATGTTGACTTTTTGTCAATGATGCAATTTCAAAAGTATGTTAATAATTTACCTGTTCAATATAGAAAAGGCTTTGGAAAAGTTTCAACATTGATTCGTGATATTGATGATAGTGTTGATTTGAATGTTTCAAAAATAAAAGTTTTGGATGAAGTTGCTGAAGATTTAAGGGCTAGTGATAAATTATCTGCTAAAAATGTAATGAAAGTGTTGGAAATGCAAAAAAATGATATTGATCATAAAAATATAGCAAATATGGAAGAATTAAAACTTTTGGAAGATTCTGGATTGGAGGATTATGATGATTAATAGTGATTATAGTAAAGCTTATTCAGAAGTTTTAGAAATTATTTCAGCATTGCCAAGAAGTGAATATAATAAGATACCTATTAAATATGTTGAATATTTGGAAGAAAATGCGGATCGAAGTGAAGGTTTTAAATATAATATTGGATTGTCATTTGATAGACAAAATGTTTCAGAAGAGGCAAAGGATGTTTTGTCAGTTATTTATCGTTTATTTTTAGCTGATAATGAAACCAAGAAACATCTATCAAATGTTGATAGGGGTCTAATTTCGGATATTAAAAAATGTAATGAAAATGAAATAAGAAAAGAAGAAGAGCCTAAATATAGGCAATTGACAAAAACAGCAATAATGGTTGTAAAAAAGCCAACGTTATTTAAAAGGTTTGTTAATAAATTAAAGAAGTGGTTTAGATTTTAGTATTATGTGGCGAAAAACTGGTAAACGAGGAAATTATGCAAAAATTAAATGTTTTCTATATTATTTATAAAAAAAGAAATAAGTGGGGATGAAAATTTATCTTCGCTTATTTTTTATATAATGTTGATATTTATTAAGGATGGTGTTATAATTTTAGGGTATTTTAAGGAGGAAGAAAAATGAAAGATTTTAGAAAAACTAAAATAATCGGTACTATCGGACCTGCTAGTGAAAGTGAAGAAATGTTAACAAAGTTGATTCAAGCTGGATTAAACGTTTGCAGAATTAACTTTTCACATGGTGGATATGAAGATAATGCTGTAAAAATTCAAACAATTAAAAATGTTAGAGAAAAATTAGGTTTACCTATTGCTTTAGCACTTGATACAAAAGGACCAGAAATTAGAACTGGAAAATTAGAGTCAGGTGATGAAAAAGTTGTAATTCATGAAGGACAAGAATTTACTTTTGTAAAAGATGATATTATCGGAAATGAAACAAAGACAACTATTACATATAAAGATTTATATAAAGATGTTAAACCAGGTACAATAATTTTAGTTGATGATGGTGCATTGGAATTTGAAGTTAAAGAAGTTGTTGGAACAGATATTGTTACTGTTGCAAAAAACACAGCTAAATTAGGTTCAAGAAAAACAATGAACATTAGAGGTGTTAAAGTTAATTTACCTGCATTAGCACCAAAGGATGTTGAAGATATTACAAATGGTGTAAAAGCTGGATTTAACTATATCTTTGCTTCTTTTGTTAGAAGAGCAGATGATGTAAGACAAATTAGACAATTATTAAATGATAATGGTGGACAAGAAATTGAAATTATTTCTAAGATTGAAAGCCAAGAGGGTGTTGATAATATGGATGAGATAATTGAATTATCTGATGGTATTATGGTAGCTCGTGGTGATATGGGTGTTGAAATTCCACTTGAAAATGTTCCAATTGTTCAAAAACAATTAATTAAAAAATGTAATGAAGCTGGAAAACCAGTTATAGTTGCTACACAAATGTTAGAATCAATGCAATCTAACCCACGTCCAACAAGAGCTGAAACATCTGATGTTGCAAATGCTATTTATGATTTAACAAGCTGTATCATGCTTTCAGGTGAATGTGCAATGGGTAAATATCCTGTTGAATGTGTTGAAGTTATGAATAATATTGCTTTAGCTGTTGAAGATGACTTAAATTATACAAAGAGATTTGATTGTACAAGATTTGATCATGATATAGTTGAAGATCCAAGACATCAAGCAGCTTATGATGCTGTTGAAACTGTATTAAATGCAAATGCAGATGCTGTTGCATGCTATACACGTAGTGGTAGAACTGCTGAATATCTTTCTTCAATGAGAACTGAAGTTCCTGTATTAATTATTACAGATAATGTAAATACATACAATAAAATGTCATTGATTCAAGGTGTTGAAACTGTTTTAGTTGATTCAAAAGATTTTGTTAATGATATGATTGAAGATGGTATTGCGAAATTTGAAGCAAATGGAACATTGGAAAAAGGTGATAAAGTTGTTATTGCTGGTATTGAAGCTGAATTAGGAAGTACTAGAAAATATGCAGCTTTCTCAGGCGTTATCAATGTTTAATTAAAATTTTAAATATTATTGTTTAGGAGAGTAGCTTTTAATTGGTTACTCTTCTTTTTATGTCTTGATATGATTGACTTTGAATGGGAGTTCGGTAGTATTTACAAATGTGTTTAATATATTGTATAATGTTGCCATAAGTTTTAGAGGAAAAGTTTATGAATAAGATAAAAAATATATTTTTAATATGCTTTTATTTTTTTTTTTTATAAGGGATAACATTTA
>JABCOX020000063.1 GCA_013333395.2 Clostridiales bacterium
AGCAACTCTAGTATTAGTACCAAAGACAGGATTAGATATAAACAAATTATTACAAATGACAGGTGTTGGAATCACATTAACAGCTCTAGTAGCAGCAATAGGATACACAATATCAAAAAAAGTAAAAGATGAATATATTAATCAATAATTTATAAAAACAAAAGACCAGCAATCGCTGGTCTTTTGTTCATATCATACTCAAAAACTCATCGGACGAAATATCCGATTTTGTATCTCCAACAGGGATGCTATTCTCATCAAGTTTTAAATTATGCAGAATAGTATACTTTGAAGAGAAATTTTCGGATACTATACTCACAATATAGTCTTTCTGTTCTTTATCTAACTGATGTGGTAGATAAACCACATAATCACACATTTTTGAGTTATAACGTGCAATATTGAGAAATAATACATTCCCCATATCAGTTAGATAATATGCAATAAACCCTATGCTATTCAACTTGCATAGCTTTCTATAAGCCAAATCATCTTTAAAAGGCGATGTGGTCTTAAGAAAGTCCACGATTGTAGAAAGATGGTTATTTACCATTCTTTCTAAAATTGATGGAGGATTGGCGTTGCCAATATCAAAACGCAATCCTTGAGTTTCTTGCCTACCAACAAGATACTTACTACCCATAATGAGCGTAATTAAGTTGTTATTCATGATGTCCTCCTAACATCAAAACAAAATCAAGTAATCACATAAGATTCTCAATTCAACAATAAGTTACATAATAATTATAACATAAAGACAAAAAATGAGCAATCAATATAAAAGAAAAGACAAAAATCATTGAGTGTGCTAAAATGAATTAAATAGACGATATAAGAGGTATATAAATGCAGAATTGGAAACAATATTATGATAAGACAAAAAAGGAATATCCAAGAAACAATGTGAAGTTTTTGATTGATAGTCTAAATTTAAAGTCTACTAATGCAATAGATTTAGGATGTGGTCAAGGAAACGATACAGTATATTTAATAAATAATGATTTTAAAGTACTTGGAATAGATAAAGAAAATGTTGAAGATATAATAAGAGCAAGGTTGCCAGAAAAAAAGCAAGAATCTTTTACCTTTGAAAAACAACAACTAGAAGATTTAAAAATTCCAAATACCGATTTAATAATAGCTAATTTTAGTTTATCATTTTGTAAAAAAGAATATTTCAAATTAATGTGGCAGAAAATTGTAGAATCAATTAATTTAAATGGATATTTTGTAGGAACAATATTAGGAATCAATGATTCATGGAATAAAGAATGTAGAGATATGAGTTTTTTTGACAAAGAAGATGTTAAAAGATTATTTAATAAATTTAAAATCATACGATTTGAAGAGATAGAAAATGATAAACCAACAGCATTAGGAGAAGACAAACATTGGCATTTTTATAGTATAATAGCTCAAAAGGAGTACAACAATGAATAAAGGCGAAATTTTAAAAATATCAGAAAATTATATTAAAGACAATTTTATCAAAGAAAGTACAGGACATGATTGGTGGCATATCAAAAGAGTTCATGACTTAGCAATAAAAATTAATGAAACAGAGCATCAAAATGAATTTGTAATCAAAATGATTGCATTATTCCATGATGTATTTGACGAAAAATTTTCAGAAGGCAATGTGGTAGAAAATTTAATAGAATTAATGAAAAAATTAAATATTTACAATGACATTGAACAAGACGAATTAGAAAACATATTAAATTCAATTAACGACTTGGGATATAAAGGTGGATTTAATACAGTAGAAATTTCAGAAGAAGGCAAAATAGTACAAGATGCAGACAGAATAGATAGTATAGGAGCTATTGGAATTGCAAGATGTTTTGCATTTGGTGGAAAAAAAGGTAATACAATATACAATCCAGATATGGGAATTATCGAAGTAAACACTTATGAAGAATATAGGAACAAAGAAAGACATTCAATAAACCATTTCTATGAAAAATTATTAAAAATAAAGGACACAATAAACACAGAAACAGCAAAGATGATAGCGATTGAAAGAACAAAATACATGGAAGAATTCTTAGAAGAATTTTATAAAGAATGGGAAGGTCAAGCATAATAAGACTTAAGGGGAAGTTTAAGAATGGATTCATACAAGACATTAAAATTTGTTTTAAAGCCTATATTTAAAATATTATATAGACCAACAATAATAAATAAAGAAAAAATTCCAACAAAAAAAGCATTTATATTCGCAGGAAATCATAAAAACGCTCTAGACCCAGCATTAGTAGCTCTATCAACAAAAAGAACAGTAAGATTTTTAGCAAAGAAAGAATTATTAGAAGGAAAAACAAAACTATTTTTCAAAGCCATAAAAGCGATACCAGTTGATAGAAAACATACGAGCGTGAGTGCAGTTGATACAGCAATGAAAATATTAAAAGACAATGGAGTAATAAGTTTATTTCCAGAAGGAACACGCAATAAAACTAATAAAATTTTATTACCATTTAAGTTTGGAGCAGTATCAATGGCACAAAAAACAAAATCACCAATAGTACCATTTGCAATAACAGGAGATTACAAACTATTTAGAAAAGGAATAAAAATAGAATTTGGAGAACCAATCGATATAAGTAAAATGGAATTACAAGAAGCAAACAAATATTTAATGCAAAAAGTTGAAGAATTAATAAAAAAGAACATAAATGGAGTAAAACAATGAAACATGTTTTTATAGTAAATAAATTTTCACTAAATAAAAAATTAGATACAATATCTGAAAGAATAAAAGAAGTTTGCAAAGAATTGAAAATAGACTACGTTATAGAAACTATAACAAAAGACAACTTAATGAAAGACGCTTTAAAAAAATATTTAAATAGCAAAAATATAATCATCGCAGTACGGAGGAGATGGAACCGTAAACAGAATTTTAAACAACATAATGGGCAGTGAAAACTACTTAGGAGTTATACCAGTTGGCACCGGAAACGATTTTTATAAATCAATTTTAAAACAAAACACCCAAATGTACGAAAAAATAGATGTCGCTCAAATAAATGATAAATATTTTATAAATATTGCGTGTTTTGGAATTGATGCAGACGTTGGCAACAATACTAAAATAATAAAAAACAAATTAATTCCAATCAAACAAAGATATAATGCAAGCCTAATATATACCTTTTTTAAATACAAAAACAAAGAAGCAGAATTCACCAGCAAAGAAGAAAAACAGCAAGGAAAGTTTACAACAATAGTTATAGCAAATGGAATGTACTATGGCGGAGGATTTCAAATCGCACCAAACAGTAAATATAACGATGGATTATTGGACATTTATTATGCCAAAGACATGAAAAAATATAAATTACCAGGCCTTATCATAAAAATAAAAAAAGGCACACATGAACAATCAAAAAGCATAAAAAAATTTCAAACAACAGAAATAACCATAAAATTAAAAGAACAAACCGTATGCAACATAGATGGAGATGAAATCACAGACACAAATTTTAAAATTAAATTACTTCCACAAACAATAACTTTATATAATAATCAGGAATTAATAAAAAAAGTTTTAGAATAAAATAATAATTTTGTTGCTAAAATAAAGGATAATAAGGAGATTATTAGACTTAACGAAGTAAATGTTATTTATAATGTTGAAAATAGTAAATTAGTCAAGTTAATTGCACCTGAAGGTAGAAAAAAGTGGAAATTAGAAATAAAATTGAATTATAAATAATTGAAAGCGAGGAATTGTTATGAATAAAATATTATCATTTATTATAAATGAAAAAAATGAATTTTTGTCGCTTTTAGGAAGCGATAAAGATCCACAATTTAAAAAATCTTTTTGGTATGTTGTTACTGGAGGATGTGAAGATGAAGATTCATCCTTAAAAGAAACTGTAAAAAGAGAAATAAAAGAAGAAACCAACTTAGATGTATTAGAATCTACATATTTAAATTGGATATTTAAATATAAATCCTTAGGAATTGATTGTATAGAATATGCTTTTATTTCTAGAGTTAATGATACTGATACTGACATTATTTTGAATGAAGAAAATATAGATTATAAATGGTGTTCATTAGAGGAATTTGTTAATTTAATTCAATGGTATGGAGATAAAGTTTTACTAAATAAAGTGTTAGAAAAAGCCATAAACAATGAAATTTATTTTAAAAATGAAAGAATAGAAAAATTCAATTAAGTATGTTTAATTATATTAAAATTTATGATTATCGATATCTGTATTCTTAAATGATATAAAAATAGAGTGAATAAGTATTTATAAACTTATCCACTACAAAACTTGACAAAGAATAAATAAAAAAGTACTATTTCTAAATTGCTTAGGAAATAGTACTTTTTACTTGTTTGGCTATTCTTAAATTCTGTTGAATTTTATTAAAACAGCCATTTGATGGTCGAGGCGACAGGGATCGAACCTGCGACCTCATGGTCCCAAACCACGCGCGCTACCAACTGCGCTACGCCTCGAAGTTAGTTTAAAAATGGTGAGCCAGGAGGGATTCGAACCCCCGACCTACGGCTTAGAAGGCCGTTGCTCTATCCTGCTGAGCTACTGACCCATTTGACTAACAATATAAGTATACTCACTTATATGAAAAAAGTCAACTATTTTATTAAAATATTATAAAAAAATGGATTTGACAATAAGATACCATAATGGTAAATTTATAAAGAATACATAAATTGGAGGAAATTTATTTAATGCAAGATACAAATGATAAAATGAATGAATTGATGGATGCATTTAATAAAAAGTTAAAAACTAGAAGAATATTATTAATGTCTAAATATACAGATATCACAGAAGCACCAATAAGCGTACAGGATGAAATATATACAATACAGACATTATTAAATATATTAGAAGTATCAGAATCGGATTATATAACGGAAAAAGTAAAATCTTCAAACGAAATAGAAATAAATGTTACATTAATAGAAGAATATGAAAATAATCTGAAAAAATTTGATATTTTTAAAGAAATGAACTCATCAGACGTTTCAGAAAAAGATGAAAGCGAATATATCAAAAAAGAGCAAGAAAAAATCAATAAAATACCAGTAAATCAATACACAATAAGAAAACAATTAATAGAAGAAAAATATCCAAACATCGAAAATGCACCACAAAGTATAATTGATGAATATAAAAATCTAGAAATTTTAATAAAGATGATTAATGAATCTAACAATGATGGTATTGAAAAAGAAGAAGCTGAAGATCAAACTAAAATTGATGTAAAAAATATAAAAATTTATAATTCAATATTGAAAATCAATAAAACATTACAAATTATAAATTCAAGACATTTACAACCACCAAAAAAAGTGATTGATGAAGCAATTGATAAAAAAATAGATGAACAAATAAATTCAATTCCAAATGATAGAGAAGAATTAAAAAGAAAAATCAGAGAAAATGAATTAAGGATAGATGCAATAACAAAATCATCAAAAATGATTTCGGATATAGATCAAACAATAAATATAAATACTGAAATTAAAAATTCAGTAAATCAAGAAACTAAAGAGCAATCAGCTTCAAGACTATTAGAATCTCTGAAAGCAAAGATTGAAGAACAATTAAAAACAAAAACAGAACAAAATATTACAATACTAAATCCAGAAATAAAAGTAGAACAAAACATTAACATATCAGAACCACAAATTAAAGTTGAAAATACGCCAGCTCCAATAGTTGAAGAAATAAAAATCGAACTAACAGAGGAGCAAATAATTGATATCATTGATACAGAACATGATGAAACAAATATAATAGAACAAATATACCAAGCACATTTCAAAACAGAAAGCAAACCTGACAAAGATGGTATAATTGTAGCAAAATCAGTACCTGTTGAGAAAAAAGAAGTTAAAGTAGATGAAAAAGAAACTAAAGTAGAGGAAAAGAAACCACAAACACCTGAAAAAGTAGTAATGGCAGTACAAACTTTAATAAAAGGACAAGAAAAAACTTTAATTTCACCAGAATACATTAAACAAACTGAAAAATCAGAAATATTCAAAAAAGTAGAAAAAGATATTAAAGAAGAGAAAGTATCAGTAAATCCAGTAAAGACAATAACAAAAAAAGATTTAGAAGCAATATACGGACAAAGAAAAAATGAACCAGGATTTTATGAAGCAATTGATATAGTTAATGAAGCACTAGAAAAAGATAAAAAATAAAACAAAAGAGGGTTAATATGAAATTAGCTTATAGACAAGCATGTAGTGAAGTAATTGAAGTCCTAAAACATACAGATTATTCAATAATAAACAATATTCCAATTACATTTATTAAATTTTTAAAAGTAAATTCAGATATGTATTATAAATCAAATATTGATTTTACCTCAGAAGATTGGGCAAGCCAAATAAAGCCAGAAACCGGGTATTTATTATCAATAATGTACAGGGATTATGCAATAAATATGAGAGAAAGAGCCATATTGATGGGTTTGGAAGAAATAAACAAACAAGACATCATGGACAGAAAAGCTCAATTTGCAAAAAAAGAAGAAGAAAGCAAAACACAAAAATTTACTTCAAATGAAACATTATCAAAAAGAGAACCAATGGACCTAGCACTAATAGACAAAGTTCCATGGTACAAAAAATTATATAAAAGAATATTCAAATTATTCAAAAGCAAAGAAGATAGACATGCATTTTAATAAAAATCCGGGGATTCCCGGATTTTTTAAAATTCAAGTATTGACTTTTTAATAAAAAAAGATTAAAATTAAAAACATAAATGCGGATGTGGCGGAATTGGTATACGCGCTGGTCTTAGGAACCAGTGCCAACGGCGTGGGGGTTCGAGTCCCTTCATCCGCACCATATAAGTATCCGTTCTAACTTTTTAGAACGGATGATATGAAAATCAATCAGTAATGGTTGATTTTTTTTTTATGCAAAAAATTAATCCAAGGTTTAAAATAAAAGAGGGTGATTGAAATATCTCATATGCTAAAGCACATAAAGTAATCATAAAAATATTACTTTTCTAGTTTTCGATTATTATAATAAATTACATAATAGACAAATCTTAAGATTTATGTTACAATATATATGTATCATGTTGTATATGTTCCAAAATAATTTATTGAGGAGGATAACAAAATGGGAAAAACAGCAAAAATTATTAAGGCATTTGCTATGATGGCAACACTGATGTTCTGTGCATGGTCAACTGTGCGGATTGTAAAAGCTGTACAGTTTAATATGAACTGCACTCAGTACATCAAGAGAGCGGCAGATGCTAACACCGTCGAACTCGCAAAGGAAGAACTTGCAAAAGCAATTTCTTATGCAGAGAGAAACAACTTGACAGAAGGTGTTGTGTCGATATTTCTCCAGCAGCCTAAAAATGATATAGGATACTGGTACAAAAATCTGACAGATGCATATACCGAACTTGAAAATCTATCTGAAGATGCAACTTCTCTTGAAAAAACAAATCTTCTTATGAAGTTAAGAGAATCATTAACGGATGAAAAACAGTCCGGTGTTTACGTCACAATGCCATACGGAATAAGTATTTACCCTGAGAATGTTTTTTATTTTTGGTGGGGATTACTATCGTCTATTTGTTGTTTAGGTTCCTTGATTCTGTTATTTGTCTCTTGGTGGTTTAATTGGGACTAAAAGGAGACAGAATTGTCTATTACCCCCTGTGAAAGCAGGGGGATTTTTTTATAGTATCTTATTGAATTAATGCTTTAATAAAGAAAAAAATTTTACAGTAATTGCTAAGAGAGACAGCAAGCTACAAATTTTTAAGTTGTTGGCACCAAAAAAGAGTTCTTCGGAGCTCTTTTTTTATGCAATAATTACTAACAAATAAATCATTGTAAATAAAAAATCATTATGAGATAATATGAGCATAGGAGAACAAAAGATGTTATTAGAGAGTTTTATAGCGATGTATGGAATTTCTTTCATTGCAACAAAAGCCATATATACTAAAATAGACAAATCACAAGAAATTAAGAAAGAAGCTTTAAATCAAGGTTTATATCACATAACCAGTGAGGAAAATTGTGATAAGATATTAAAAAGTGGACATATAAAGCCAAGTAATATAATTTCATCATTAGGCAGAAGGAAAACATTTTTCTTTGCAGGAACACCGAATTTTGATGCTCTATCTCAAAATGTAAGTATAACTCAATACGAATTTAATGCAATAAAAGTTAAACCAACAGAAGAGCAGCTAAAACAGTATAAAGTAAGAAAATATAGAGATAATGCAGTAATATATGACGGGCAATGCAATTTAGATGATAAGCAAGTAGAAAAAGTAAAATTGGTTTTAGATATTGATAAAAATGGAAAAGTTTTCTCTAGAGAAAAAGGAAAAGACGAAGATTATCATCCAAGCAAAGAACTTTTAGAAAAAATAAATTTATCTAAAACAGGAAGATTTAAAAATTCAATAATTCAAGTAGGAAAATATTTGGGGTCAATTGCAACAGGTATGTTAGAAATGGGAAAAGATGCAATCAATAATGTTTTTCAAAGAAAAGAAGAACCAAAGTTATTAGCAGAAAAAAATCCTGAAATAGAAAAAAGCGAAAAAGAAAAATATTTGGAATCATTAAGAATGGCAGAAACAATCATTAGAGAAAGTGAAAGAGCAGGAATAGAATACGCAAAAACAAAAGAAGAAAAAGAACAAAATAATGACAAAGACCAAATAAGAGAAGTTAACTTGTTGGGAGATGTATATGATAAAAATTAGCAAAATATTAATATTAGGAGGGCCTGGTTCTGGAAAGACTACATTGGCAAACAAATTAAAAAAATTATTCGAATTGCCAATTATAAACCTAGATAATATAAATTATAAAAAAGACTGGATTTCAAGGAATAAAAAAGAAAGAGATAATATCATTCAAAGAAAAATAAATGAAGATGAATGGATTATGGAAGGTGTGTATAAATCAACCTTAAAGCAAAGAGCAGATGTTGCTGATTTAATTATATTTTTAGAACATCCTACATATTATTTGATATTTCGAATAATAAAAAGATACATATGTAATTTTGGCAAAGAAAAGAAAGAATTAGATGGATGTAAAGAGAGATTAAGCTGGAATTTTATAAAATATACATTGCTTTTTAGTTCAAAGAAAAAAAGTATATATGAAATACTTAATAAAGTTGAAAATATAGATAACAAATTAATTATATTCAAAAATGGTAGAATTTCTTAAAGAAAATAATAAATAAAATTACTTTAATTGATTTAAGAAATAAAAAAGATAATTGCAACTTAATATCAATATCGGAGGAAAAATTATGAATTATCAAGAATTAGAAATCAAAATATTAAACATCGATAAAGAACAAATCAAAAAGAAATTATTAGAAATCGGAGCAGAATTTAAAAAAAGTCGAATACAAAAAATATATACATATGACTGTTATAGCCCAATCCTAATGTACAAATTAGCGATTGGTGATTATAAAATAACTAATTCAAAAAATTCTTTACAAAAACTAATAAACATTATTTCTTACATCAAGCCAACATTTACTCAAGAAGAAAAAATATATTTTAAAGAATTACTTGGACATGAAGAAATAGATAAATATATAGAAAACAATATAAATAATATTGATATATCAAAACTAGAAGATGAAAAGCTACTTAAGATCATTGAAGATACAGAAAATAGATTCTTCAAATGGATCAGATTAAGGCAAGATGGTGAAAAAGTAGAAATAACAATAAAATACATATATAGCGATAAAGCAAATTATCAAATAGATGATGTCAAAGAGGTAGAAATTAACACAGACAATTTTGAAGTAGCAAATAAATTAATAGAAGAAATGGGATATTATAGAAAGAAACTAGCAGAGAAGAAAAGAGACAGTTATTCATATAGAGGCATGGATATAGAAATAGATGAATGGCCACTTTTAGAACCATATATCGAAATAGAAGGACCCAGTGCTGAAGAAATATATGAACTAGCAAAATTGCTAGGGTATTCAAAAGAACAAACAAGAGTAATGAACACAGAAGATGTATATCTTGAAAAAGGCATAGACTTATCAAAATATGAAGAAATGACATTTAATATACAAAAATAAAAAAGCGATGCAAATGCATCGCTTTTGAAATGGAGCCAATAGGCAGAATCAAACTGCCGACCTACGGGTTACGAATCCGTTGCTCTATCGACTGAGCTATATTGGCAAAACTAAAATAATTATATAACAAAAACTAAAAACAATCCACAAATTGTTCTAAAAATGTGGATTGTTTTAAAAAATATAGATAAATGCAAATTTTAATTATTAAAGAAAGCTAAATATCCTCTATAAGCAGTGTAAATATCATATTTACTAGTCAATTCATAAGGTGAATGCATTGATAAAACTGGAACGCCACAATCAATAACATCGACACCACGATTAGCTAAAATATAAGCAATAGTACCGCCACCACCAACATCAACTTTACCAAGTTCAGTAATTTGGAACTTAATGTTGTTGTTATTAAATAAAGTTCTAATCTCAGAAACAAACTCAGCATTGGCATCAGAAGCATTGTATTTTCCACCAGAGCCAGTGTATTTATTTAAACTCATACCATGTCCCATAAAACCACCATTATCCATATCAGAAACATCAGAATAAAGAGGATCAACACCCGCATCAACGTCAGCAGAAAGCATCTTTGAGTTACAGAAAACCTTATCAAGTAAGTTAGGACGATTAATACCTAACTTATTCAAAAGTTCAGCAACAAAAGTAGCAAAAACATTTGATTCCATACCAGTATTACCCATACTACCAATCTCTTCTTTATCAGAAAATAGGCAAATAGCAGTCCTTTTAGGATTATTAACATTCAAAATAGCTCTTAAAGAAGTATAAACGCAAACTTTGTCATCCTGACCATAACCAGCAACCATTGATTCATCAAAACCAGCACTTCTTGCCTTGAAAGCAGGAACAATTTCAAGCTCACTACTAATAAAATCTTCTTCAGTAATACCATATTTTTTATTTAAAATTCTTAAAATATTTAATTTTACTGCATCTTTTTCTTCTTCACCATTATC